>NZ_JBHWHH010000174.1:0-15150 GCF_042732555.1 Nocardia sp. NPDC059764 | reverse complement strand
CTCGGACAGGGACGCGTTCGCGTAGCCCAGTCGGAGAAAGACATCGGCAGCGCCCGCGAGCACGGAATCGCGAGTGATCTCCGCACGCGCTTGCCCAGCCATCAGATCCGCCCGTCATCAAACCAGCCATCCTGAAGTAGACCGCCATCCCGAAGTTGACCGACATCACAGTTCGAACAGCACTCGAAGGATGGGTGAACCGTACCACCCGGCTGCGTGCTGCCAGCCGATTCGAGCATTCGACCCGTCCTCCTTCGCAATTCGCTGGTTAACTGTCCAGTTCTGCCCCGCTACGACAGACATATCAGACCAAAATTCAGACCGCAGGGTTCTATAAGCCCTTGCCGCTCGGCCATTCCGACTTCAGCTCCGGTTCCGCCTCCAAATGCGTGAGCCCGTTCCAGCACAGATTCACCAGGTGCGCGGCCACCACTTCCTTCGAGGGCTGGCGCTCGTCCAGCCACCAGGTCGCCGCCGTCGCAACCATTCCCACCAGCGCCTGCCCGTACAGCGTCGCGAGATTCGGATCCAGGCCGCGACGTTCGAAATCCCCGGCGAGAATATGGGCCACCTGATTCACGGCCTCGTTGAGCAGACTCGAATAGGTGCCCTCGGCCGCCGACACCGGCTGATCCCGCATCAGGATCCGGAAGCCGTCGGTGCGCTCCTCCATATAGGTGAGCAACGCCAGCGCCACCTGCTCGAGCCGCACCCGCGAACGATTCTGGGTGAGCGAGGAGGTGATCATCTCGAGCAGCGTCGACATCTCCCGGTCGACCACGACGGCGTACAGCCCCTCCTTGCCGCCGAAGTGCTCGTACACCACCGGTTTCGACACCTGCGCCCGCGCCGCGATCTCCTCGATCGAGGTGGCGTCGTAGCCGCGCTCGGCGAACAGCGCCCGCCCGATCTCGATGAGCTGCTGACGACGCTGGGTACCGGTCATGCGCGCCCGCGCCGGCCGTTGACCCTCGCCAGCCGTCATACAGTCCCGCCTCTCCGCGCCTTTTAGCCGACCGGTCAGGCGCAGCTCCATTCACGTTGCGGGCCGGCGGCCCGCGATCGGCTGAGTCAGCCCGTACCCCCGGAGTTACCCGGAACCTCACCAAATCCGCTGTTACGTTGCCAAACTTACGGGACGGTGACCGCCCCGACGAAAGCAACACGATCCGCCACCGCCTAACGGTTCGACGTTGGGGCCTACTTCATGCGAGGATCAGACCCGCATGACGCTGCAATCCGCCGTGGTGTAATGGCAGCACAACTGATTTTGGTTCAGTTTGTCCAGGTTCGAGTCCTGGCGGCGGAGCTCGCGCGCAGGGTCGCTATGGTTGGCCCCGCACAACCTGACTCAGCACACGATGACTGGCAGCCGAGGGAGATCCATGCCACAGGAGACCGCCGTCGTCGTTCTCGCAGCCGGAGCCGGAACCCGAATGCGGTCCAAGACACCCAAGGTGTTGCACCCGCTGGCCGGCCGGAGCATGCTCGCGCACGCGTTGCATGCCGCGCACGAGATCGACCCGACGTCGCTCATCACCGTGATCGGCCACGATCGCGAACAGGTCGGCGACGCGGTCGGCAAGGTGGGAGCGGAACTGGGCCGCCCGATCACCCTGGCGGTACAGAACGAGCAGCGCGGCACCGGCCACGCCGTGCAGTGCGCGCTCACCTCACTGCCCGAGGATTTCGCGGGCGATGTCCTCGTCACCTACGCCGATGTCCCGCTGCTGGACGGTCACACCCTGCACGCGCTGCTCGACGAGCACCGCAGCTATTCCGACGGATCCGCCGCCACCGTACTGACTTTCGTGCCCGAGGACCCGAACGGCTACGGCCGCATCGTGCGCGATGACGAGGGCCGGGTCATGGAGATCGTCGAGCATGCCGACGCCACCCCGGAGCAGGCCGCGATCACCGAGGTCAACTCCGGCGTCTACGTCTTCGACGCGGCCGTGCTGCGAATCATGATCTCGCGCATCGACACCGCCAACGCCCGCCACGAGCTGTACCTGACCGACGTGCTCAAGCTGGCCCGCGAGGCCGGGCACCCGGTGCACGGCGCGCGGCTGGTCGACTCCGCCAAGGTCACCGGCGTGAACGACCGGGTGCAGCTGGCCGGTGCGGCCAAGACGCTGAACCGCTACATCCTGGAACGGCACATGCGCGCCGGGGTCACCATCATCGATCCGGGCACCACCTGGATCGACGGCAATGTGGTGATCGGCCGCGACACCGTCATCCGGCCCGGCGTACAGCTGTTGGGCGACACCGTGATCGGTGAGGACGCCGAGATCGGCCCCGACTGCACGCTCACCGATGTCACCGTCGGCGACCGCGCCAAGGTGGTCCGCACCCACGGCGAGAAGTCCAGCATCGGCGCGGGCGCCAACGTCGGCCCGTTCGCCTACCTCCGGCCCGGCACCTCGCTCGGCGAGGAGGGCAAGATCGGCGGCTTCGTCGAGACCAAGAACGCCACCATCGGCGCCCACTCCAAGGTCCCGCACCTGACCTATGTGGGCGACGCCACCATCGGCGAGTACAGCAATATCGGCGCATCCAGCGTTTTCGTCAATTACGACGGCGTCAAGAAGCACCACACCACGGTCGGCTCGCATGTGCGGACCGGTAGCGACACCATGTTCGTCGCCCCGGTCACCGTGGGTGACGGCGCGTACTCGGCGGCGGGTACTGTACTGCGCAGAAACGTTCCTCCGGGGGCGCTCGCGGTATCGGGCGGAGCACAGCGCAATCTCGAGGGTTGGGTGCAGCGCAATCGCCCCGGTACCGATGCCGCTCGCGCGGCCGAAGCGGCTCTCGCTTCGAACCCGGAGGATGCGGGAACCACCGAGAAATCCAACGAGCAAAAGGATGGCGAACGTCAGTGACCGCGTTCTCTACCGATAACCAGAAGAATCTGATGCTGTTCTCGGGGCGCGCTCATCCCGAGCTCGCCGAGGCGGTGGCGAAGGAACTCAACGTCCACGTCACCCCCCAGACCGCTCGTGATTTCGCGAACGGCGAGACCTTCGTCCGGTTCGAGGAATCGGTCCGCGGCTCCGACGCCTTCGTGCTGCAGAGCTTCCCCGCCCCGCTGAACCAGTGGGTCATGGAGCACCTGATCATGATCGACGCGCTCAAGCGCGGTTCGGCCAAGCGCATCACCTCGGTGCTGCCGTTCTACCCCTACGCCCGCCAGGACAAGAAGCACCGCGGCCGCGAGCCCATCTCGGCCCGCCTGATCGCCGACCTGCTCAAGACCGCGGGCGCGGACCGGATCATCACCATCGACCTGCACACCGATCAGATCCAGGGCTTCTTCGACGGCCCGGTCGATCACATGCACGCGCAGGTGCAGCTGGCCGAGCACATCCGCAACAACTACGACCTGTCCAACATCACGGTCGTCTCCCCCGACGCCGGCCGCGTGAAGGTCGCCGAGAAGTGGGCCAACTCGCTGGCGGACGCGCCGATGGCGTTCATCCACAAGACCCGCGACCCGCTGGTCCCCAACCAGACCGTCTCCAATCGCGTGGTCGGTGAGGTCGAGGGCCGGACCTGCATCCTGATCGACGACATGATCGACACCGGTGGCACCATCGCCGGCGCGGTCAAGGTGCTGAAGAAGGCCGGCGCGGGCGACGTGGTCATCGCCGCCACCCACGGCATCCTGTCCGATCCGGCCGCCGAGCGTCTCGCCAACTGCGGGGCCAAGGAGGTCGTGGTCACCAACACGCTCCCGATCGACGAGTCCAAGAAGTTCCCGACCCTGACCGTGCTGTCGATCGCGCCGCTGCTGGCGCAGACGATCCGCGAGGTCTTCGAGAACGGCTCCGTCACGGGCCTTTTCAACGGAAACGCGTAACAGCACTCGCATCGAAGCGCCCCTCCTGGATTCAGGAGGGGCGCTTCTGCGTGAAATGGGTCGACAGGCGTGTTCGTTTGGGCTGGCAAGCGGTAGCGTTGGGTCGGACGTACGGTTTGCTACTGGTGCGCTCACAGCGCGGAGAGGTGGTGCCGCATGGCCGACCGGCCCGACGAGGACGACGCCCGGCTGATGGACGAGGTCTTCGACACCGATCAGGTCTTCGACAGCGATGTCGACAACCTCGACTACGACCTCGGCGACGACGACCAGGAAGACGAGATCCGCGAGTACCAGCGCTACATCGCCGATCCGCCCTCCGACCTGGTCATCCGCAATCGCGAGAACGACGACGACGGCCGCCTCGGCATCGGCGACGAACTCGACCAGGAGTGGACCCGCCGCCGTCAGCGCGAGGAACTCGGAATCGAGGACAACCGGCCCGCCGAGCTCGCCGCGATGGACATCGTCGAGGAGCTCGAGGACTAGGGCGGTCGCGCGCGTCCGCCGAGCATCACGGACACTCGATCCATGACCGCGTTCACGGGATTCCCGCTCGCCGGACTCGACTTCTACGAGGACTTGGAAGCCGACAATTCCAAGGCCTTCTGGACCGCCCACAAGACCGTGTGGGAAGAGTCGGTCCGGGATCCGATGAAGGCCCTGGTCACCGAGCTGGAACCCGACTTCGGCACCGCCAAGATCTTCCGCCCCTACCGCGACGTGCGCTTCGCCAAGGACAAGTCGCCGTACAAGAACCATCAGGGCGCGGTGGTCTACAGCGCCCAGTACTCCGGCTGGTACGTGCAGATCGGCGCGGGCGGGCTGCGGGTGGCCGGCGGCATGTACGCCGCCGAGGCCGCCCAGCTCACCGCGCTGCGCGCCGCCATCGACGACGAGGTGCGCGGCGCGGAACTGGAGGCGCTGATCGCCCGGCTGATCGCGGACGGCTACGCCATCGGCGGGGACAAGCTGGCCACCAAGCCCAAGGGCTACGACATCGACCATCCGCGCATCGAGTTGCTGCGGCACAAATCCCTCACCGCCGGAAGGGATTTCGGCGCCCCGAAGTGGCTGAACACCCCGCGCGCCGCCCGGGAGGTCCGGGCGGCGTGGGAGCAGTTGCGGCCGCTCATCGAATGGCTGGCGGCCGTGACGGCGCAGAAGTAGCCGCGCTTACCGGCGTTCGGCGAGCACCAGGGCGAACCGCTGGTGCGGGTCGGTCCAGATGTGCTCGGCGCGGAAACCGGCGCTGTCCAGCTCGCTGTCGAGCACCTCGCGGCGGAACTTCGCGGAGATCTCGGTGCGCAGTTGCTCGCCCGCCGCGAAATCGACGGTGAGGTCGAGTTCGGGAATGCGGACGGTCATGGCCTCGGTGGCCTCGAGCCGCATCTCGATCCACTCGTTCTCGGCGTCCCAGCGGGCGACGTGCGCGAACTTGTCCGGCACGAAGTCCGCGCCCAGACGGGCGTTGAGGACGTGCAGCACATTGCGATTGAACTCCGCGGTGACACCGGCGGCATCGTCGTAGGCGGGAACCAGCACCGCCGGATCGATGACCAGGCCCGCCCCGAGCAGCAGTTGCTCGCCGGGTTCGAGCACATCCCGGATGCCCGCCAGGAATTCGGCGCGCTCGGCCGGAACCAGATTGCCGATGGTGCCGCCCAGGAAGGCGACCATGCGCCGGCCGCCGCCGGGCAGATTGTCCAGCGTGTTGGTGAAGTCGCTGACCACGCCGTGCACGGCCAGACCCGGGAACTCCGCCGCCACCTCGTCCGCGGCCATGCGCAGCGCCGAGACCGAGACATCCTGAGGCACATAGCTCTTCAACGGTCCCGCCGCGGAGAGCGCGTTCAGCAGCAGCCGGGTCTTGGCCGCCGACCCCGCGCCGAGCTCGACCAGCACCTCGACCCCGGCGATCCGCGCGATCTCCCCGACCACCCGTTCCAGCAGTGCCCGCTCGGTGCGGGTCGGGTAGTACTCCGGCAGTTCGGTGATCTTCTCGAACAGCTCGCTGCCGCGCGCGTCGTAGAACCATTTGGGCGGCAGCCACTTCGGCTCCGCCGTCAGCCCGCGCCGCACGTCCTCGCGCAACGCGGTCGTCAAATCCTCGTCCGTCAGATGGATTTCCACCGTAGCCGCAGTCATGAACCAGCCCTTCCGATCTCGATATCCAGCGGTTCCACCGTCATTTCGCCGACCCGCGCCCGCACCAACCGCCGATCCTCGATCGGCCGCCAGCGCGGATCGTCGTCGAACGGTTCCGACGCCACCAGCAGGAACCCATCGCCCGGCAGCAGCGCCAACGAGTGATGCCACGTCGTCGCCCACACTCCGGACCCGTTGCCCAGCAGCAAGTTCAATCGCGCCCGCGGCGATCGCTGCAGCACCGCGGCCATCACCCGCCGCACGACCGCACCCGGTTCCGCGCCGTCCTCGAGCAAGTGGCGCAGGATCACCCAGAGCACACCGGAATCCGTCAGCGACTCGGCGTCGAGCAGGGAGCCCGAACCGAATTCGGCGGCCACGGCGGTCAGCACGGCGCGCCAGTCGGGTATCGCGCCGTTGTGACTGAACGCCCAGCGGCCGTGGACGAACGGCGCGCAGGCCGCCCGCTCCACCGGCATGCCCACGGTCGCGGAACGGATCGCGGCCAGCACCGCCGTCGAGCGGATCTGCGGCAGCACCTCGTCCACGGCCGGATCGGTCCACATCGGGACGGGATTGCGGTAGCGGCTGACCACCGGATCGATCAGCGGCGGGTTCTCCCCGGGATCGCCGGTCGCGCCACCGTGCCAGACGACGCCGGGACCGTGGTCGAGGGCCGCCGCGTCGGGGTGGTGCCACCAGGCGACGCCGAAGCCGTCGGCATTGATGGTGCCGCCACCGCGCATCTCCCGCGGCGCCCAGGACTGGGTACGCAGCGAGTGCGGGCCCTGGGTGAGCAGCGCGCCGACCGGGGTCGGCGGACCCAGATAGGCCAGGTGACGGCACATCAGCGCTCGTCCGGTCGCAGATCTCGGGCCAGCCGGAAACCGGAGAAGATCTGACGACGGATGGGGTGGTCCCAGTTGCGGAAGGTGCCGCGGCAGGCGACCTGGTCCGCGCCGAAGGAGCCGCCGCGCAACACCTTGTAGTCGCCGCCGAAGAAGACCTCGGAGTATTCGCGGTACGGGAACGCCCGGAAGCCCGGGTACGCCTCGAAACCCGAGGACGTCCACTCCCACACGTCGCCGATCAGCTGATGGACCCCGGCCGGCGACGCGCCCTCCGGATAAGCCCCGATATCGGCCGGTTCCAGGTGGTGCTGACCGAGATTCGCGAGCGCCTCGGTGGGATCGCCATCGCCCCAGGGGAATCGGCGGGAGCGCCCGGTGCTCGCGTCGAAGCGCGCGGCTTTCTCCCATTCCGCCTCGGTGGGCAGGCGCTTGCCGGCCCAGCGGGCGTACGCCTCGGCCTCGAACCAGCACACGTGCACCACCGGCTGCTGCGCGCGCAGCGGCTGCATGACACCGAAAACCCGTCGCCACCAGCGCCCGCCGCCGTCCTGCTCCCAGAACTGCGGCGCGGTCAGCCCGGCCTCCACCCGGTGCGCCCAGCCGCGCTCGGACCACAGTTCCGGCCGCTCGTATCCGCCGTCGTCGACGAAGGCGAGGTACTGCTCGTTGGTGATCGGCGCGGCGTCGATGGCGAAGCCGTCGACGTGGACCGGGTGCGCGGGCTTTTCGTTGTCCAGCGCCCACGGGTCGTTGTCGGTGCCCATGGTGAATTCGCCTGCGGGAACCACGACTTCACCGGTGACGGGCACCCGCGCGGCGGGAGTCGGTGGCGCGGACAGCACCGCCGCACCGGTCCGCAGCTGGTGGGTGGCCAGCATGGTCTCGTCGTGCTGCTGCTCGTGCTGGGCGATCATGCCGAAAGCGAAACCGTCCCGCACCAGATCCGGCCCGCGTAATGGGCTGCGGTCCAGCACATCCCACACCTTCTCGCGCACGGTGCCGACATAGTCGCGGGCCTGCGTCGGATCCAGCAGCGGCAGGGCGGGCCGGTCCGCGCGGGCGTGTTTGAACGCGTCGTAGAGGTGGTCGATGTCCTGCCGCACCGGTTCGCGTCCGCCCACATCGCGCACCAGCCACAGCTCTTCCTGGTTGCCGATATGCGCGAGATCCCACACCAGCGGGCTCATCAACCGCGAATGCTGCGCCACCAGCTCGGCCTCGTCGAGGCATTCGGTCAGTCCGATGGTCCGCCGCCGCGCCCGCTCCAGGGACTCCGCGATCCGCGACCGCAGCGCCTCGGTCTCGGCCCGGTCCGACCCCGGCAGATGCTGAACAGTCATGAGAGGACTCCCGATTCGTGAGATGTCATGCGCCGCCTCCGCAATGGACGCCGGTGGGGGTCAGTCCGCCGCGACATCGGTCGGCGGCGGCGATCAGCTCCGCCTCGGCCTCGCGGGTGGCGGCGTGGGCGACGGCCAGGTCGAGCAGGGCGACCGCGGTGGCCCGCAGGTCCGGGTCGGCCAGGCCGCGGCGGGCGGCCTCGGACCAGCGGTCGGCGGTGTCGGCGGCCAGAGCCGTTGCCTCCGTGATGGTTCCGGGATCCGACAGCAGCGCGTCGATGACGTGCACCGGCACCGACCAGTCGTCGCCCGGCTGCGCGTCCAGGTAACGAACCTCGAGGTGCCCGGACGCGCGGACCGGCGGGAACAGGGTGGTGAGGTGATAGTCGAGATCCGCCTGGTCCGGGCGGCGGCCGATCTCCTCGTCCAGGGCCCCGCACAGCCAGTCGGCGAAGGTGGCCCCGCGCGGGGCCGACCAGTCGGCGGCCAGCGGATCCTCGGCCCGCACGCACAGCAGAGGCACGTCCAGGGCCCACCGGGCGTACCCGGCGATGGGATCGGCCCAGTCCTGCACGGGCGGGCGGGTGCGGAGCTGATCGAGCCGCTGCCAGGCCCGCATGCGCTGCGAGGCCCAGGCCCCCGGCGGGGCGGTGTGCAGGTCCGGTGAGCAGGCGAAGGCCGCCAGCAGGGCCGGGCCCACGGCGTACAGCGCCCGCCAGCGGGCGGCGATCTCGGCGGGGTCCGCGCCCGCGTCGACGCTGACCTGGGTGGCGGCGGTATTGCACATCATGAGGGCCCCGAACGGGCCCAGACCGGCGAAGGACTCCTCCATCGCCCGGTAGCGCGGCAGCTGCAGGACGCGCAGGGGCAGCCGGACCGCGTCGGCGGCGCCGGAAATGGTTCGGATACCGCGGGATTCGAGCAGCTCCCGCAAGCTGGTCGTGTCTGCCCGTAAGCGCTCGCACAGTTCGGCGGCGGTTCCGAACGGGGCACTGGACAGTTCGATCTGACCGCCGGGTTCGAGGGTGACCCGGCTGCCGCCCGGCAACGGATCGGCCGGGGAATCGGGGGAAATGGACCGCGGCGCATACGGCCCGAGGGCGTCCGCGAGAACCGTGAGGTCCGGACGCGAATTCGTCGCCGAAAGTTCACCTTGCGCGGTGAGCCACTCCAGTTCGGCGCCGATGAGCAACGGTGGGCCCTGTTTGAAACAGACTTTGCCGACATACGCCTCAGCGGCGGCGCGTGAGGTGAATTCGCCGCCGGGTTCCGAGGCATCCAGGCCACTGCGCAGCACATCGGCGGGTGACGCTGTGACAGCCATTGCCAACCTCCGTCTGATGCGGTCGCCGCTGGGGATCGGGACGACGACCCAAACCAGAGTAGCGAGCGACTGTGACAAGAAATCTGACGAAATGAAGAACGCGGCAAGCTATATGGTCGATTCCATGCTGGATATGGCTGGATTGCGGGCCGATACCCCCGGATGTGAAAACCAGATATTTCTCGACAGCGCGGGCTCCTCGCTGCCCCCGCGGGCCGTCGTCGACGCCACCATCGCCCACCTGCGCCGCGAAGCGGAGATCGGTGGCTACCGCGCGGCCAACGAGCGCATCGATGACCTGTACGCCGTCAAGACGGCGATCGGCGAACTGATCAACGCCGACCCCGCCGCCCTGGCCCTCAGCGACAGCGCCAGCCGCTCCTGGAGCGACTTCTTCTACTCGGTCCCACTGGCCCCCGGCGACCGCATCCTGATCTCCGGCGCGGACTACGGCAGCAATGCCATCGCCGCCCTGCAGCGCTCCCGGCAGACCGGCGCGGTGGTCGAGGCCATCCCCAGCGACAGCAGCGGCCAGCTCGACCTGGACGCGCTCACCGCCATGATGGACGAACGCGTGAAACTGGTGTCACTGGTTCACGTTCCGACCAACGGCGGCCTGGTGAACCCGGTCGCCGAGGCCACCCGCATCGCGCACCGGTCCGGCGCGCTGGTGCTGCTGGACGCCTGCCAGTCGGCCGGTCAGCTGCCCCTCGACGTCGCGGCCCTGGATGTGGACGCGCTGTCCGCCACCGGCCGCAAATGGCTGCGCGGCCCGCGCGGCACCGGGTTCCTGTACGTGCGTCCAGAACTGGCGCTGAGCCTGGAACCCGGCCGCCTCGACCTGCACAGCGCCGAATGGACCGCCCCCGACGACTACGTGCTCTCCCCCGACGCCGGGCGCTTCGAGTTCTGGGAGCATTCCGTCGCCGCCCGGCTGGGCCTGGGCGCGGCCGTGCGGTACCTGCTCGACCTCGGCCCGGCCGCCGTCTACGCCGCCATCGCCGAGCGCGCCGAGTATCTGCGCAAGGCGCTGGCCGAGATTCCCGGCGTGGATGTGCGCGACCGGGGCATCCAGCACGCGGGCATCGTGTCATTCACCCTGGACGGGCTGGAACCCATCCGGGTGCGCGACCGGCTGGCCGCGGAGTCGATCACCGTGACGGTGAGCCACCGCAGCTCCACCTTGCTGGATATGTCGGCGCGAGAACTGAACTCGGTGGTTCGGGCCTCCCCGCACTGCTTCGTGAGCTTCGAGGATCTGGACCGCTTCGCCGGGGCCGTACGAGCTCTCGTATAGATCCTCAGAACCCTCACATACCAGACCGGATCACCCGAAAACGGTTCACAGCGCACCTCGAACGCGGGATATTTGAATGCTGGTCCGGCATTCGAGGAGTGTTCTGCGTGAGCCGCTTCACCGACGAAATGTATGCCACCGCCCGCGTTTCCCAGCGCGGACTGGTGACCGGAGAGCCCGACGCACCGCTGCGTCAGACATGGGCCGAGATCCACGACATCGCCCGCCGCATGGCGGGCGGGCTGGCGGCCGCCGGCATCGGCCCCGGCGACGCCGTGGGCGTGCTGGCCGGGATGCCCGTCGACATCGCGCCCGCCTGCCAGGCGGCGTGGATGCGTGGCGCCTCGCTCACCATGCTCCATCAACCCACGCCGCGCACCGATCTGGAGGTGTGGGCCCACGACACCGAGACGGTGCTGGGCATGATCGAGGCGCGGGCGGTCATCCTGGGCGCGCCCTTCGAGATCGCGGAACCACTACTGCGCGAACGCGGTATCACCGTGGTGACCCTGGACTCGATGCGCGCGGGCGACCCCATCGACCCGGTGCCCACGGGCGAGGACGATATCGCGTTGCAGCAGTTGACCTCCGGGTCTACCGGCTCGCCGAAGGCCGTGCGGATCACGCACGGCAACTTCTTCGTCAACGCCTACGCCATGTTCGACCGGGTGAAGTTCCAGCTCGACGACGACGTGATGGTCAGCTGGCTGCCGCTGTTCCACGACATGGGGATGGTCGGATTCCTCAGCGTGCCCATGCAGTTCGGCGCCGAAGTGGTGTGCGTGACCCCGCTGGACTTCCTGGCCCGGCCCATCCTGTGGGCCGAGCTGATCTCCAAATATCGCGGAACAGTCACCGCCGCCCCGAATTTCGCGTACTCGCTGCTGGCCCGGCGATTACGCAACGCCGACGAGGGCTCGCTGGATCTGAGCAGCGTGCGCTACATGTGGAACGGCGCGGAACCCGTCGACGCCGACACCATGGAGGCGCTCGCCGTGGCCGGACAGCGCTTCGGCCTCAACCCCGCGGCCCTCACCCCGGTCTACGGCATGGCCGAGACCACCCTGGCCGTCTCCATCCCGGATCCGGGACTGGGCCAGATCCTCGATGTCGTCGACGCCGATCTGCTCGAAGCCCTCGGCAAGGCGGTGCCGGTCCGCGATTCGGAACACCATCACGGGGGCGTGCGCCGCCTGCCCACCCTGGGCTACCTGGTCGACAATCTCGAGGGCCGGGTGGTCGACGCCGAGCGTCAGCCGCTGCCCGCCCGCAGTGTCGGCGTCATCGAATTGCGCGGGCCCGCGGTGACTTCCGGCTATGTCACCGTCGAAGGCTTCCGCCCCGCGCAGGACGCCGAGGGCTGGCTCGACACCGGCGACATCGGTTACTTCACCGAGGAGGGCTATATCGTCGTCTGCGGCCGGATCAAGGACGTCATCATCATGGGCGGCCGCAATATCTATCCGACCGATATCGAGCGAGCCGCCCTGCGCGTCAAGGGAGTTCGGCCCGGCAATGCGGTGGCGGTGCGGCTCGACGCGGGCCAGAAGCGCGAGAGTTTCGCGGTGGTGGTGGAATCCAACGATCACCAGAATCCGGTGGAGGTGCACCGCATCGAGCACGACATCGTGCACGCGGTGTTCTCGGAGGTGGGGGTGCGCCCCCGCAGCGTGACCGTGCTGGGCCCCGGCGCGCTGCCCAAGACCTCCTCCGGCAAGCTGCGCCGCTCGGCGACGGCCACCAACGTGTCCTGAGACGCGAAGCGCCCCGGGGATCGAATCACCCCGGGGCGCAACGTAGTTGGTGACTCAGCGCAGCCAGTCGGCGGCTCAGTGGAGCTGGTTCTGCGCGGTCTCCAGACCCACGCGCAGCAACAGCTCGACCGCGTCCGCGGTCTGCTCGACGATCACCGGAACCTCTTTGCGCTCCGGCGCGGAGAACGGCTTCAGCACGTAATCCGCGGGATCCTGCCGGCCCGGCGGACGGCCGATGCCGAAGCGGACGCGCAGATAGTCCTTGGTGGTGAGGGCCTGCGAGATCGACCGCAGCCCGTTGTGCCCGCCCTCGCCGCCGCCGCGCTTGAGGCGGATCTGGCCGAAGGGGAGGTCGAGTTCGTCGTGGACGACGATCACCTCGGTGGCGGGCACGGAGAAGAATTTGGCCAGCGCCGCGACGGGCCGCCCGGACAGGTTCATGTAGGTGCGCGGCTTGGCCAACAGCACCTTGCGCCCGTCCAGGCGGGCCTCGAGCAGATCCGCGCCGGACTTCTTGTGCACGGTGAAACGGCCGCCGACCCGCTCCGCGAGCAGATCGGCGACCATGAAACCGACATTGTGCCGGGTGCGCTCGTACTCGGATCCGGGATTACCCAGACCGACCACGAGCGCGGGCCCGGCTGTTGCCTCGGTCATCGAGAACCGTTGCGGGAGTAGGGAGTTACTCCGCGGCGGCCTCTTCGGCGGCGGCCTCTTCGGTCTCGGCGGCGGCGGCCGGGGCGGCGATGATGTTGACGATCAGGGCCTCCGGGTCACCGGCGAGGGTGACGCCCTTCGGCAGCTCGATGCCGCCGGCGAGGATCTGGGTGCCGGCCTCGGCGCCCTCGATCGAGACCTCGATGGCCTCGGGGATGTGCAGGGCCTCGGCCTCGATGGAGAGGGTGGTGGCGTCCTGGGTGACCAGGGTGCCGGAGGCGGCGTCGCCGACCAGGGTGACGTTCACGTCGGCGGTGACCTTCTCGCCACGACGCACGATCAGCAGGTCGGCGTGCTCGATGTAGCGACGGATCGGGTGGACGACGACCGACTTGGTCAGCGCCAGCTGCTTCTTGCCGTTGATGTCCAGGTTCAGGACGGCGTTGGTGCCGTGCTCACGCAGGATGGCGGCGAACGCCTGGGCGCTCACGGCCAGGTGCTGCGGCTCCTCGTTGTGCCCATACAGGACGGCGGGGACATTGCCGTCGCGGCGGGTACGGCGGGCAGCGCCCTTGCCGAACTCGGTTCGTACGGTGGCTTCGAGAAGGTTGGCGTCGGACATGACTGTCTACTCCCTACGGCTCGTCCGGCTGTAATGTCAGCGTGTCGCCAGGCGACGTGGGCCGCCCTGGCAAAGTGGTTGGTCTGCTCGTCGGCGAAGACCAACGTGGACGGCCGAATAGGCCGAGCCGCGTCGATCACGGTGGGCAGCTAGGTGCCACACCCTCGCCGAGACAACCTGAAGACTCTAACACGCTGCCGGAAGACCCTTGCCGCACCCCCTGCGGCCGCGATTTCCACTCTTGTATCCGGCAATTTGACACACTAGTATTTCGCATCACTCGGCCCGCCCCTCGATCCCATTCCTACCCGGTCCCGGGCTATTCGAGGGCACGCCGAGGAGCTTGTCTGCCAAGTTAGGAAAACGCTTGATGAAGAACATCCGCCGGGTCGGCTTCAGCGCCGCGGGCATCGCCGCAGTCTCCGCCGCCATCGCGCTCACCGCGCCGATCGCCTCGGCCACCAGCAATGACTGCGGCCCGGGCACCACTACCCCGACGACCACCACCACCCCGCCGAAGACCACCACTCCCTCGACGGGCGGCGGCTTCGATTCGATCATCAAGTCGCTGGGCACCGGCTCCGCCACCTCCAACGGTATCGGCGCTTCGGTCAGCTGACGGTTTTCACCGCCGGCAGGCGATTATCCCGGTTTCGGGGACGGGGATTCCTTTCTGATGCTAGGCAGTTTGATCGGCACGCTGAATAGCTTGTCTCCTGAGTGAGGAACAGAGATCTATGACCAACATCCGCAAGGCCGGCCTGAGCGCCGCGGGCTTCGCAGCCATCTCCGCCACCATCGCCATCGCCGCTCCGTTCGCCACCGCGGACACCACCGTCAACGGCCTGACCGTCGCGGGCAGCGGCTACACGGTGGGCCAGACGTACACCATCACCGTCGTCACCGGCTCGCCCAGTGTCAGCGCGAACATCTTCGACACCACCGGGTCGAACACCGTGTCCATCGGCACGGCGACCCCGGCGAGCGGAACCGCCACCACGGCCGCCATCAACTGGACGCCGACCTCGGCGGGCACCCACCACATCACGGTCACCCTCAACGGCGGCGGTCAGACCGCGGCCGTCGGCCCGGTGGACATCACGGTCGCCGCCGCGTCCAACAACACCGGCGGCCTCGACACGGGCAGCGCCGCCGGCCTGCTCCAGTCCCTCGGCATCACCGGCTCCAGCGCCAACGCGCGCGTGAGCTGACCCGGACGCCGAAACGGCCGGGGGGGCCGAAACACGCGCGGCTTACGGGGCACCGGGCGGGTTCTGGGTGTGACGGCGCCC
>NZ_JBHWHH010000173.1:0-15164 GCF_042732555.1 Nocardia sp. NPDC059764 | reverse complement strand
TCCCACGGATGCCCGGCCCTTGTCGGAAGAATGACCGGTATGAGCGACTGGAATACGAACATCATCAACGAGTTCCGGGCCAATGAGGGCCGGGTGGGCGGGCCGTTCGAGGGCGCGCCGATGATCCTGATGCACCATCGCGGGCGCAAGAGCGGTCGTGAGCTGGTCACTCCGACCATGTACATGGCCGATGAGCAGGACCCCGCCGTGGTCTACGTGTTCGCATCCAAGGCGGGCGCGCCGACAAATCCGGACTGGTACTACAACCTGGTCACCGCCGGGAAGGCCGTGGCCGAGATCGGCACCGAGACCTACCCGGTCGTCGTCACCGAGGTGACCGGCGCGGACCGCGACCGGATCTTCGCCGAGCAGGCCCGGCGGTACCCGGGATTCGCGGAGTACGCGGAGAAAACGGCTGGGATCCGGACCATTCCGGTGCTCGCGCTGCGTCGCGTCTGAGGTCGGTGGACCGGTCGGCCCCGGCCTCGGGTGAGGCCGGGGCGCCAGGTCATTTGCCGGGTACGGGCGAGTTGATGGTGGTGAAGTACTGGGCGGCGGCGAGGACCGCGGCGGGCCCGGTCACGTCGAAACCCTCATCGCCCGCAACCCCCAGGTCCTCATCCTGCTGACCCAGGGCGACCAGACTCCCGATTCCGTCCGCCGGGCACTGCGCGCCCGCCCGGAACTGGCCGCTCTCGACGCCGTTCGCAACGACCGCATCGTCGCGATTCCCTTCGGCTACACCGGCCCCGGCCCGGTCGCCGTCGAAGGCCTGGAAGTGCTCGCGAACAAGATCGGGGCCCTCGGGTGAGCGACTACCTGATCCGCGCGGCGCTGTCCTCGGATGTGCCCGGAGCCCGCCGCGTCATGCTCGACACCTTCTACCGCGACCTCCGGTACGGATATCTGCCCGACCATCACGACGACGTGATCGATCCGGCCCGCGCCTACCTCTGCCATCCCCGGCAGCGGCTCTGGGTGGCCGTGCACGAGCGGCAGGTGGTCGCCACCACCGCGATCCGCGCCCGCGGGCCGGCCACGCCCCCGCACCCGCACCCGGCCTGGCTGAGCGCGCGGTACCCCGATCACAGCACCGCGCAGCTGTTCCGAGTCTATGTCGATCCCGGGCACCGTCGGTGCGGCCTTGCCGCCGAATTGGTCACGCACGCCATCGAATTCGTCCGTAGTACGCCCGGCTACGAGCGGCTGTGCCTGCACACCGACGCGAGTGTGGAAGGGGCGCTGGAGTTCTGGAAGTCGCTGGGCACCGTGGTCCACGACCATCGCGATCCCGCCCGGCGTTTCCAGACCGTCCACCTCGACATCCCGATCCGGCGGTAGGCGCGGAGCGTCCCCGGCCGGGGACGCTCAGTGCTCGTCGTAGTGCCCTTCGTGCGGCGCGTGGCGGTGCCCGTCGTGGATGTAGTCGACGTGGTCGCCGTGGGGCACCGCGGCATGGCCGCAGCCCTCGCCGTGGACGTGTTCATGATCGTCGTGCGCGGTGTGGCCGGACGGTTCGCACTCGTCGTAGTGGTCGCCGTGGGCTCGGTGCAGATGCCCGTCGTGCACGTAGTCGGTGTGGCCTTCGTGTGGAACGGCGACATGTCCGCAACCTTCGCCGTGGACGTGCTCGTGTCCGGCGTGCGGGGCGTGCGATTCGGTGCTCATGGCGTGGCTTCCTTCCGTGTGCAGGATCTTCCTCTAGGGGCATGTTTCATCCACTCATCATTATGTGCGCATCGGTCGTCTTCATCCGGTTCGGGTGAAGACTCCAATGTGGAATCGGCAATGTCATAGCGAACTGCGGATTCCTCGCCGCCTGTGCAGAATGACTGCAACTTCACTCTTGACAGTGACTGTCATATAGGGAGATCCTGTCGTCAGGCGAAGGAGGCACGGATGTCATTGCGGGAACGGCAGCGGCGGCAGATCCGCGGGGAGATTCAGCGGGCGGCGTACGAGTTGTTCGCGGAGAAGGGGTTCGGGGAGGTGACGACCGAGCAGATCGCGGCCGCGGCGGGGGTTTCGGCGAGCACGTACTTCCGGCACGTGCGCAGCAAGGAGGACCTGCTGCTCGACCCCGTGCGTGAAGGTGGCGCCGGGATCGTGGCGCTGCTGGAGGAGCGGGACTCGGGGGAATCGGCGGATGTGGCGCTGGCGCAGGCGATTCTGACTCGGTCCACGACCTTGGCCGCGCAGGACCTGGAGCAGTGGCGGGCGGCGTTCCAGACCGCGCCGCATCTGCTGGAACGGGTCGCGCTGATCACCCCGGAACATCGGACTCGGTTGGTCGAGCTGGTCGCGGAGCGGATGGGGCGGGACGCGGGTCAGGACAGCACGCCGGGCCTGCTGGTGCATCTCATGCTGGCGGCGGCGGAGTTCGGATATCTGCAGTGGCTGCGGAATTCGGCGCATCCGGAGATGTCGCTGGCGGTGTGCGTCGAGGGCGCGCTCGACGCCGTGACGGGGGAGCGCTGGCGCGGCTGAAAAGCCTCGGCGTGTCGGTGAACAGCTTCGAACAGAACAATCAGGGTGAGGAACAATGCAGGACGACAAGGCGACCGGCCGGAACTTCGATGTGATCGTGGTGGGATCCGGTGCGGCAGGGATGGCGGCGGCGCTGACCGCCGCCAAGCACGGGCTGTCGACGGTGATCGTCGAGAAGGCGGCCCACTGGGGCGGATCGACGGCGAGATCCGGTGGCGGCGTGTGGATTCCGGGCAACGCGGCACTGCGACGATCCGCTCCGGCCGATGACCTCGAGGCCGCGCGGGTCTATCTGAAGGACATCATCGGTCCGGGCGTGCCGCCCGAACGCATCGACACCTTCCTGGACCGCGGCGCGGAGGCGTTCGACTTCCTCGCCGCGCACTCGCCGCTGCGCATGCGGTGGGTGCCGGGCTATTCCGACTACTACCCGGAGGCTCCCGGCGGCCGCTCGCACGGCCGATCGGTCGAGCCCGCGCCGTACAACGCCACCGGTCTGGGTGCCGAATTGTCCACCCTGGAACCGGATTACGTGCGCGCCCCGAAGAACGTCGTGATCACCCAGGCCGAGTTCCGGCAGCTGCACCTGGGCCTGCGCAACCCGCGCAGCCCGCTGACCGGCGCTCGCGTCGCGGGCCGCTGGCTGGCGGCGACCGTGCTGCGCCGCCGCGTCCTCGCCCGCGGCCAGGCCCTCAGCGCCATGCTCCGCGCGGGTCTGCTGGCGGCGAACGTCCCGCTGTGGCTGGAGACGCCGCTGCTCGACCTGCGCACCGAGGACGGCCGGGTCACCGGCGCGGTGGTGCGTCGCGACGGCCGCGAACTGCTGCTCACCGCCCGCCGCGGCGTGATCATCGCGACCGGCGGTTTCGAGCACAACGAGGCCATGCGCAAGCAGTACCAGCGCGAACCCATCGGCACCGACTGGACCGTCGGCGCGAAGG
This sequence comes from Nocardia sp. NPDC059764, assembly GCF_042732555.1. Lineage (NCBI taxonomy): Bacteria > Bacillati > Actinomycetota > Actinomycetes > Mycobacteriales > Nocardiaceae > Nocardia > Nocardia sp. NPDC059764. The sequence goes on along the minus strand of NZ_JBHWHH010000173.1, from coordinate 11,736 downwards.
CCAATACCGGCGACGGGATCCGCGCGGGCGAGAATGCCGGTGGCGCCGTCGAATTCATGGCCGACGCGTGGTGGGGCCCGTCCATCCCGCTGCCCCGCCTGCCCTGGTTCTGTCTGGCCGAACGCAATCTGCCCGGCAGCATCGTGGTCAACGACCGCGGCGAGCGGTTCATGAACGAGTGCCTGCCCTATGTGGAGGCCACGCACGAGATGTACGGCGGCGAGTACGGCCAGGGCGCGGGCCCGGGCGAGAACCTGCCCGCCTGGCTGATCTTCGACCAGCGCTACCGCAACCGCTACCAGTTCGCGGGCGTCCCGCCCCGGCAGGCGCTGCCGGGCCGCTGGTTCAAGTCGGGCGCGCTGACCCGTGCCGACTCGCTCCCCGAACTCGCCGAGAAGATCGGCATCCCGGTCGAGAACCTCCGCGCCACGGTGACCCGATTCAACGAATTCGCCGCCACCGGAACCGATCCCGACTTCGGTCGCGGCAACAGCGCCTACGACAACTACTACGGTGACCCGCGCAACCGCCCGAACCCGAACCTCGGCGCGCTGGAGACCGGCCCGTACTACGCCGCCACACTGGTCCCCGGCGACCTCGGCACCAAGGGCGGCCTGAGCGCCGACACCGACGGCCGGGTCCTGCGCGCGGACGGTTCGGTGATCGAGGGCCTGTACGCGGCGGGCAATGCCGGCGCGCCCGTCATGGGCCACACCTACGCCGGTCCCGGCGCGACCATCGGCCCCGCCATCGTCTACGGCTACCTCGCCGCCCTGCACGCCGCGGGCAAGTAGTCACTCCGGCGTCAGGCCAGCGCCGCGCCGCCGAGCGTGAGCACGGCGGCGGTGGCGTGGGGTCCCCGGCAATGTGGCCGCCCTGACCGAGGCGGGCCGATTGTTCGGCCGCATCGCGCATCTCGTCGACTCGGTCGAGAATCTGACCGATGACGTGGCCCGCGGCAAATGGAATCCGCTGGTGGCCACGGGTTCCGATGTCGCCGAGGCGCACCGGCTGTGCGCCGATGCCTTATTGGGCATCGAATTGGCGCTGGCGGAAGTGGAATTCACCGATTCGCGGCTGATTCACAAACTGCTGAAACACGAATTGGGTCGCTCAGTGACCCGGGCTTTCGGCGGCTCCGCGCCCGCGTGCGCGAATCATGCCGTCGTGGCGCCGCAATCGCGTTGGCGTCGGCGCGGACCGGACCCGTGGGGCCCGCCGCCGGGCTACGGCGGATACGGCCCGGGGCCCGGCTATTACGGGCGCGCGCCGCGTCGCCGGAGCGGTTGCTGCCTGCCGTGCTGCGAGGGCTGCGTGTGCTGCGGCGAGGGTTGCTGCTGTTGTGGCGAGGGCTGTTGCTGCTGTGAGGAATCCTGCTGCGACTGCTCAGGTCACCCGGGTGCGGTGAGCCGCCCCCACCGGGTGGGCGGCTCACCTCCGCGTATCAGTGCGACGAGCCCGAGGCGGATCCGGTCGGGATGAAGCCGCCGATGCTGCCGGTGCTGAAGTTCGAGGAGCCGGACACGGTGGTGGTGGTGTCCAGAGTCCAGGTGCCGCAGCCGCTGGTGAAGAAGCCGACGTCGGTGGACTTGATCTCGACCGTGGCCTTGCCGCCGACGGCGCCGCCCGCCTCGATGGTGCCGCCGGTGCCGCCCGCGAGCGAGGACAGGCGCGCCCAGGCGCACAGCTGGGTCGCGGTCGTGGTCTTATAGACGCCGGGCTGAATGTCGATGCCGACCTTGAAGGTGGAGTCGGAGCCGATGACGGTGGCCAGCGACGCCTCCGCGGTGCCCGCGCCGGCGAGCAGGGCGGCGGCGGTGAGCGCCAGGCCGTTGGCCCAGAGTGCCTTGTTCATGGTGAAATCCTCAGTGTGTGAAACGAGAGCGTTTCGCAGGGTAATGGGTTTCCCATTCGCCGGGAGGGTTTTCCGTAACCTGGCGCAAATGGCTATCGGCGAGATCTGGACATCGGCTCCCGCATACCGCGGGTGACACCGATAATGTGCTGTGTGGCAGGACAATTCGTTGTCATGCCCGATTGGTCCTCGCGTGACAATCAGGACTGCGGCGACGCCGTCGCCGACCCCACCCGGCTGGTACCTCGTGGCGGTCGTGGACGCCGACGGGGTTCCCTCGGTCGGTCAATGGCCGCAACCGGGGGTGGCCGCGCCTTCGCTCGGGTGGCCGCGAACGGGGGCCGCCCGCACTACCGTGGAAGCATGACCGCGGAGTACGAGTACCTGCTCGTCAAAACCGATGGTGACACCGTCACCATCACCATGAATCGGCCCGATCGGCGTAATGCGTTGTCCGCCGATCATCTGTCCGAGCTGCTCGCGGCGTTCCGGGCGGCGGGGGAGACCGACGCGTCCGGCATCGTGCTGGCCGCGGCCGGGCCCGTATTCAGCGCGGGCCATGATTTCGCGGATGTCGCCGCGCGCGACCTGCTCGGTGTTCGCGACCTGCTCACGCTGTGCCAGGAGGTCATGACCACTCTCGAAGAGGTCCCGCAGGTGGTGATCGCGCGGGTGCAGGGCCTGGCCACCGCGGCCGGTTGTCAGCTCGTCGCCTCCTGCGATCTGGCCGTCGCCGCCGACTCCGCGGGCTTCGCCCTGCCCGGAGGCAAGGGCGGCTGGTTCTGCCATACCCCGGCCGTTCCCGTCGCCCGGTCGATCGGCCGAAAGCGCTTGATGGAACTGGCCCTGACCGGCGATGTGATCGATGCTCGCACCGCCGTCGACTGGGGCTTGATCAATTACGCGGTCCCGGCCGCCGACCTGGACGCCGCAGTCGCCGACCTGCTCGGCCGGGCCACGCGGGGGAGTCGTGCCAGCAAGGCCCTGGGCAAGCGCACCCTCTACGCGCAGCTCGACCGCCCCGAGGCGGACGCGTACACGCTCGCGCGGGAAGTCATGGCCGCCGCCTCCCAATTGCCCGGCGCGAGTGAGGGAATGGCCGCTTTCCTGGAGAAGCGTTCGCCCGTCTGGCCCGATTGACGGGAGCCGGCCGACCATCGAGCCCGGTCGCGTCACGACTGATTCGAGAGCGCAAGTATCCAAGTCTGTAGATATTGCAATCTGATCATGGATTGCGTAGATGTCGCGGCTGCCGCAAGACCCGGCGTGGGTTCCGCACCATGCGACTACGAGGATGCGGCCGAACCGAATCGGGCTTCGAACGCGGCGCGGTTGGCCGAGACGGGGGAGCGGTCCCAGACCGCGAAGACGACCCGTTCGAAGGCGGCGCCGTGGACGCGCAGCGCGAGGTCGAAGGCTTCGGCGACTTCGTTCGGGTCATTGCGGAACACGCCGCAACCCCAGGCGCCGAGCACCAGTTCGCGCACTCCGTGGTGGGCGGCGACGGCCAGTACGCGGGTGGCGCGTTCGGTGAGGAGGCCGCGCACGTCGACCGGGTGGCCCGAACGGTCCGCGAGCGCACCGGCATTCGGGGCGGGCGAGGTCAGGAAGGACGTCGTGAACGGGTGCGGGTCGAGTTCGCCGCGGTCGTCCCGGATGACCGGCACCTCGGGGGAGTAGATGACCCGATGGCTGTAGCCGAGGTCGTCGGAGGCGCGGTGGGCCTCGTAGTAGCGGGGTGTCTCGAGCAGGCACCGATAGAGCAGTGCGCTGCGGCAGAGATCCTCTTCCTGAGCGCGGGCGCCGCGAATGTAGCCGCCGCCGGGGTTGCGGGCGGACGCGAAGTTGAGCACCGCCAAGCGTTTTCCGGCTTCGGCGTGGATCCGGCGCGCGGCTTGGACGCTGCCTTCGCCGGTGACCTCGAGGCGTCCGGTGAATGGTCCGGTGAGCGGCGTGTAGAGGTCTTCCTCGGGCTCGTGGCAGAGGGTCCGGGCGCGGGCCTCGGTCAGCGGGGCGCTGATGTCGACGAGGGTGCCGTCGCTGGTGCGGTAGGTGCCGAGACCGGCGATCTGCTCGTTCTCGGTGGCGGTTTGTCTTGGGCTGGTGGTCATTTCGCCGACTCTACGGGCCGGCCCTGGAGCCGTCACCCGAATTTTAGTCGCTAACACCAATACTGGTCGGTGCGGTGGGCGTAACGGGATTGTCGGGCCCGCCGCCTACGATGTGGCCATGACCGGCTCCCAGCGTTTGCGGATCGTCCCGTCGCAGTTCGCGGTGGATCATCTGCCGAATTCGACGTTTCCGGAGGACGACGAGTGGATCGCGCTCGTGCGAGCGCCGGAGGGGCTCACGGTGATTCGGGAGGCGCCGGCGTGGGCCGAGGGGGAGACCTGGAAGGGCTTCTACGGTATCGACGCTGGCAGTCTGAACTCGCCCGGCACGCTGGCCGCGCTGATCGGGCCACTGGCGGATTCGTCGATCCCGGTGTTCGTGGCCTCGACCTTCCACGCCGATCTCATCCTGGTTCCGGCACATCGGCTGGAGGAGGCGTCGGCGGCACTGCGGGACGCGGGGCACCGCCTGGCGGAGTGAGACTGCTTCGAACGCGGCGGGGCGGGCCCGGACAACGCCTTATGTTGTGAGGGCGGGCAGTCCATATTACTGTCTACGTACGTAGAACGTACGAATGGCGCGCCGAGGTGAGGAGACGTCGGACGTGAGTGCACGAGGCTTCGGGGATCTGGAAACCGTCATCATCGAACGGATCTGGGATCGCCCCGGGAAGACGACGGTTCGCGAGCTGTTCGACGAGCTGGCCGCCGAGCGCGACATCGCGTACACCACCGTCATGTCCACCATGGACAACCTGCACCGCAAGGGCTGGCTGGAGCGTGAGCGGGTCGGCAAGGCCTACCACTACTGGGCCAGTCTCAGTCGCGAGGAGTACAGCGCCCGGCTCATGCGTGAGGCGCTGGGCAGTGGTGGCCGTTCGGAGTTGGTGCTCGCGCATTTCGTGGAGCAGATGAGCGCCGAGGAGTCCGACGGGCTGCGCGCGGCGTTGCGGAAGTTCACGCGCGGCAAGCGCTGATCGTCGGGGGCCGGTGGCCCTTTCTGTCGTAGGCACGGCGCTAGTTCGGCGTGTCGGGTGTTCCGATGGCGCGAACCCCATGCGTGTCGTGGTCTTTTGCTCCGTGTTCGCCCCGCGGGCGTGAACCCGGTCACCGGGTTGCTACGAACTACGTACGTAGATAGTAGATTGTTTCGGGAGCGTGTCCATCGGGTTCCGTCGCGATGACCTCGTACGGCGACCATGACCGCTCGACCGGTGAAAGTGACGGCGGAACAGTCGAAGTCGGGCAGGAGGTGGCGGCGTGGGCCGTGGCGGCGGTTCGGGCCGGTTCCTGTGGGGACTGCTGTTCGCTGTGCTGGTACTGGTCGCCGCGATCACCGACTGTGCTGCCGGGGCGGGCGCCGACCATTCGCCCGGAGCGAGTCACGCTCAGACCGTCGGCGTCTCCGACGAGCCGCTGGGCGGCGAATCCGCTCACTGTGACCCGCATGTGGAACACGCCATCCGGTCGGCCTCACCCGGCGAGGAGCACGCGCCGGAGTTCACCACCGAGCGGATCGCGGTCGAGGTCGGTCTGGCGAATCAAAGCGTCGCCACCGCCGTCCACGGTGTGCGCGGACCGCCGGGAGGTGCGGTCGGCGGCCGAATACTGCTGACGCGCTTGTGTATCGCCCGACGCTGATCGGTCAGCGGCAGGCCGGGGTCATCGCCCGCGGCCGGAGTCCGTTGCCATGCACGTCATTCCGCCGCATAGGGCGGTCCGATACCGAAAGCGACAGTCATGGACCGAGGTCTGCTCGACGAATTCGACATGCTCACCACCAGTTCCGGCGTGCCCGTACTGGCCCGCGAACCGCGCGCCCTGGTGGGCAATACGCCCGTGCTGTGGGTGGGTGAGCCCTTCGCGCCCGCCGGGCGCGGCTTCTGGGCCAAACTCGAAGGCCGCAATCCGGGCGGTATGAAGGACCGGCCCGCATTGCACATGGTGCGCCGCGCCCGCGAGCGCGGCGAGCTCGCGCCGGGCGCGCGAATTATCGAATCTTCCAGCGGCACTCTGGGGCTGGGGCTGGCCCTGGCCGGGCTGGTGTACGGGCACCCGGTGACGGTGGTGACCGATCCCGGGCTGGAACCCATGGTCGCCCAGTTGCTCGCGGCCTACGGCGCGCGGGTGGACCTGGTGCGCGACCCGCATCCCGAGGGTGGCTGGCAGCAGGCGCGCCGCGATCGCGTGGCCGAACTGCTGGCGGCGGAGCCGGGTTCGTGGTGCCCCGACCAGTACAGCAATCCCGACAATGTGGACGCCTATGAGTCCCTGGCCCGGGAACTGATCGAGCAGCTGGGCGGCGTGGACGTGCTGGTGTGCGCGGTCGGCACCGGCGGGCACTCCGCCGGCATCGCCCGCGCCCTGCGCCGCACCAATCCCGCGTTGTCGCTGATCGGCGTGGACACCGTGGCCTCCACCATCTTCGGCCAGCAGGCCGGTCCCCGCCTTATGCGCGGGCTGGGTTCGAGCATCCATCCGCGCAATGTCGACTATGCCGCGTTCACCGAAATCCATTGGGTCGCACCGGCCGAATCGGTGTGGGCCTGCCGCACCCTGGCCTCGGGCTACCTGTCCAGCGGCGGCTGGAGCGTTGGCGCGGTGGCACTGGTGGCCGGGTGGGCGGCCCGCACCCATCCCGAGGGCGCCCGCATCGCCGCCGTCTTCCCCGACGGTCCACACCGCTACTTCGATACCGTCTACAACGACTCCTATTGCGCCGCACACGGTCTGCTGGACGCGGGCCAACCAGCGGGTCCCGATGTGATCGCCCATCCCCGCGAGCGGCAGGTCGAACGCTGGACCCGCTGCACGACAGTCATCGACCCCCGCATACCCGACCACCCGCGTGATGCGACCCCGGGGCGGCAGTCGTGAGTGTCGTGGCGAAGTTCCGCGGGTTCGACCGGGCGGCCCAGCTGCTCATGGTCAACCAGTTCGGCATCAATCTCGGCTTCTACATGCTCATGCCCTATCTGGCCGGATACCTGTCCGGTCCCCTGGGTTTGGCGGCGTGGGCGGTCGGTTTGGTGCTGGGTGTGCGCAACTTCTCGCAGCAGGGCATGTTCCTGGTGGGCGGCACGCTGGCGGATCGGCTGGGGTACAAGCCGCTGATCGTGGCCGGATGTCTGTTGCGGACCGGGGGTTTCGCGCTGCTGGCGTTCGCCTCGGATCTGCCGAGCCTGATCATCGCCTCGGCGGCGACCGGTTTCGCGGGCGCGCTGTTCAATCCGGCGGTGCGCGCCTACCTCGCGGCCGAGGCGGGGGAGCGGCGGGTGGAGGCGTTCGCGGTGTTCAATGTCTTCTATCAGGCCGGGACCCTGGCGGGCCCGCTGGTCGGATTGGCGTTGCTGGCGTTGGATTTCCGGGTGACGGCGGCCGCGGCGGCGGTGGTGTTCGCGGCGCTCACCGTCGCGCAGTTGTTCGCGTTGCCCGCGCGCCGTGCGGCCGAGCCCGCGGTGCGGACCTCGGTGCTCGAGGATTGGCGCACGGTGGTGGCGAATCGCCGGTTCGTGGCGTTCGCGGTGGCCATGGTCGGCTCGTATGTGCTGTCGTTCCAGGTGTATCTGGCGCTGCCGTTGCAGGCGGAATTCCTGGCGGGGGACCGGGCGCAGACGGTCACCTCGGCGTTGTTCGTGATCTCCGGTGTCGTCGCGGTCGCGGGCCAGTTGCGCATTACGGCCTGGTTCCGCGGCCGGTGGGGGACCGGGCGCGGATTGGTGGTGGGGGTGGCGTTACTGGCGGTGTCGTTCCTGCCGTTGGCGATCGTGCCGTCGGGCGGGATCTTCGGGGCCGCGGTGGCGCTCGGCGCGCTGCTGCTGGCGGCGGCGGTGCTGGCGGTGGGGACGGCGGCGGTGTTCCCGTTCGAGATGGACACCGTGGTGTCGCTGTCGGGAAATCGGCTGGTGGCCACGCATTACGGCTTCTACAACACCGTGGTGGGCATCGGCATCCTGATCGGCAACCTGGCCACGGGCGCACTGCTGGGCGCGGCGCACGCCGCGGGCGCGGAGTGGGCGGTCTGGCTGGGACTGGTGGTGATCGGCGCGATCGCGGCCGTGGCGCTGGCGGTGCTGGACGGTTCTGGTCGCGAGCCCACGCGCGGCGGCCGGCATCGCAGACGTCCGTCGCATCGCATGCCCCCGCCCGGCCGGGTGATCGACTACCCGACCCAGCCGCTGCCGGCGCGGCGCTGATATCGCCCGCGGTCAGGTCAGACAGACCTCGATGCCGATGGCGGCCGCGATGAGCGCGGCCACCGGGATCAGCATGGCGGTCAGGGTCGCGGCCACGGCCGCGGCGCGCGAGTGGGAGCGGGCCGGCCCGGCCGGTTCGGACAGTCGCCGCACGCGGGAGCGCAGCACCGCGTGGGTGGTGTCGGACTGCTCGGGCAGCGCGGCCATGGTGAGCAGTGCTTGCAGGACCGTGTCGCGGCCGTGAATGCGCGCGGCCGCGTCGTCGGCCAGCATTTCCAGCAGCCGCGCCACCTCGGCCGCGCCGGTGGTGAACAGTTGGATCCGCGGCAGCACGGTGGCCAGGCCGCGGGTCAGGGTGAGCAGCAGGTGGTGGCGGCCGATCAGGTGGGCGCGCTCGTGGGACAGCACCGCTTCGAGGTGGTGGTCGTCGAGGGCGGTGAGTACGCCGCGGCTGACCACGATCGTATGGGGTTTGCCCGCAACGCAATACGCGGCGGGATGATCGACGTCGAGGATCACGGCGTCCAGTTCGGGGTGGTGGCGTCCGGCCAGGCGGGCCATGCGCGCGTGCTCGATGGTGCTGCGGCGTGATCGCCACAGGGTGGTGGCGAGCCGCAACGCCACCACGAGGCCCGCGAGCGCCGCGAAGAAGGACAGGACCAGCAGGCCCGTCTGGAGGTGCCGCCCGTAGTGGCCGACCGCCGCGTCATGCAGGTGCAGCAGGCAGGTGTCGAGGAAGCGGGCCGGTAGCACCGAGATCTTATGGGTGCCGATGTCGACCACGATGATGGTCACCGTCACCGTCCAGGCCAGCAGGGTCGAGATCATCACCGCCACCCACGCCGCGACCGCGATGCGCGGTGCGGCCCCCGACGCGCTGATCCGCCGCAGCACCCGGGGCGCGAGCACCGCGACCGCGAACCCGTACAGCAACAGACAGACAGCGACACTCATCGGCCCACCCGCGATCGCGCGGCCCGCATCCGATCTCCTCCCGTGGAATCCGCCCGAGTGTAGGGGGCAAAACTGAGGACAGCCTTACTGTCGCGCACGAGTTTGCGAATCGTGTGCGGGTCGGCACCTGCCCCTTGCGTGCGACCCCACGTCTACGGTATTACGTATCTACGTAGTTGATACGTAGATGGTCTGGGTGTCGTCCTGCGACGGCACCGGGACGCCGACCGGAACCGGCGTCGACCACGGGCGGGGCCGGGCTTCCAAGCGAGCAGGCCCGGCGCCGTCCGTGGTCACCGGGGCGCGGCCAGCAGGCCCAGTGCGGCCGCCTCGATCGCGTCCTCGTCCAGCAGCACCGACGATGCCGCCGGGCCCAGCGGCACGAAACTGTCGGCACTGGTGACCCGGGCCGGCCTGCCCTCGAATCCGGCGTCGAGCAGCGCCGCGCACACCGCCTCGGAAACGCCTCCGCTGCGGCGGGTTTCGTCGGCGATCAGCACGCGCCCGGTGGCGCGGGCATTGTCGAGGAGATCCTCCACCGGCAGCGGGGCCAGCCAGCGCAGGTCCAGCACCCGGGCGTGGATGTCGCGCTCGGCCAGTCGCCGCGCCACCCGCAGGCTCATCGGTACCCCGTTGCCGAAACTCACGATGGTCAGATGCGTGCCCGTGCCGTGCACCCGGGCCCGGCCGATCTCGGCATGGGGCACACCGGAAATCGGCGCCAGCCAGCCGCCGTCGCCGTCGAGATGCAGGTCGCGGGTGTGATAGAGCGCGATCGGCTCCACGAACACGCACACCCGGCCGTCCACCCGCGCCGCCGCCACACACGTGCGCAGCATGGCCGCGGCGTCGTCGGCACGCGATGGCACCGCCAGCACCAGACCGGGGATATCCCGCAGCGCGGCAAGGGAATTGTCATTGTGGAAGTGGCCGCCGAAGCCCTTCTGATACGCCAGGCCCGCGATGCGCACCACCACCGGATTGCGATAGCGGCCGCCGGAGAAGAACGACAGGGTCGCCGCCTCGCCGCGCAGCTGGTCCTCGGCATTGTGGACATAGGCCAGGTACTGGATCTCCGGGATGGGCACGAATCCGGCCAGGCCCGCGCCGAGCGCGGTGCCCAGCACGCTCTGTTCGTCGAGCAGAGTGTCGAAAACTCTTCGTACGCCGAAACGTTGCTGCAAGCCCTTGGTGACGCCGTACACCCCGCCCTTGCGGCCCACGTCCTCGCCGAACACCAGCACGTCCGGGTCGCGAGCCAGCAGGTGCGCCAGGGTCTGATTCACCGCCTGGGCCAGGGTGAGCGGGTCTTCGTTCTCGGGGCCTTCGGTGCTGCGCAGGGCGTCGGTGCGGACCGTCGAGGGATGCGCGGGGGCCAACGGGGCCAGCACCTCGGCGGCCGAGCCCAATTTCGGTTCGTGCCAGGCACTGTCGGCGGCCTTGGCGACCTGTTCGGCGATCTCGTCGTAGCGGGCCAGGACCGCGTCCGGGGTTGCCACCCCGGCGGTGACCAGCAGCCGGGCGGTCGCGGCCACCGGGTCGTGGCGCAGATCGGCGGCCATCTCGGCTGGACGCCGGTAGGCCGATTCGACATCGGAGCCCGCGTGGCCGAGCAGCCGCACCGTGCGCAGACGCAGGAAGGCCGGTTTGCGCTGGGCGCGAACATGATCGGCGGCCGCGGTCGCCGCCGCCAGCGCCGCGGGCAGGTCCGCGCCGTCGGCGTCGAAATACGCCAGTCCGGGGCGCGAGCCGTAGGCCTGCTCGATCCAGGTGCGCGGGGTGGGCACGCTGATGCCCAGGCCGTTGTCCTCGCACACGAACAGGATCGGCATGGGCACGCCCTGATGGGCGGTGTGGATCGCGGTATTGATCGCACCGGCGGCGGTCGAGTGATTGGCCGAGGCGTCGCCGAAACTGCACACCACCACCGCGTCCGTGGGCCATTCGGTGCGCAGCCCCAGTTGCGCGGCGCGCCCCAGCGCGAAGGCCAGCCCGACCGCGCGCGGCAGATGCGAGGCGATGGTGGAGGTCTGCGGGATGATGTGGGCGGGCTTGCTGCCGAAAACCTTGTGCCGCCCACCGGAAATCGGGTCCGCGGCCGCCGCGGTCACGCCCAGCAGGACGTCGCGGATCGGGTCCAGGCCCGGTACCTGCCAGGTGCGGTGCACGAAGAACGCGCCCGAGCGGTAGTGCAGCAGCGCCGGATCGGTGACCCGCAGCGCCGCCGCGACCGCGACGTTGCCCTCGTGCCCGGCCGATCCGATGCTGTAGTAGCCGTGCCCGTCGCGGCCCAGCCGCCGCGCGGCCAGATCCAGGTGCCGGGAGGTGGCCTGGGCGTCGAACAGTGCCAGGGCGAGCTCACCGGTGAGCCCGGCGGCGCCGATCAATTTCCCCTGCGCGCGAGCCGGTCCCGGCGTCGCCGCGGCGACCTCCGCGCGAAACCACTGATCCAGAGCCGCTTCGCGATCGTTGATGACGCCCTCCCATATGGCCCATATGTCGCGTACGCCGGGAAATCAGGTTAGAGGTGGAACGGCGTTACCCGCGGCAACATCCGATCCCTCGGCCAGTCCGTCCAGCCTGCCGCGAATCGGCGCGGGCGGGGACCATTTTGTGGAGA
>NZ_JBHWHH010000172.1:0-15486 GCF_042732555.1 Nocardia sp. NPDC059764 | reverse complement strand
GCGTCACCCAGGGGACGCCGGGGTCGCGCCCCGCTCACCGAGTTCGAGCCGGAACCCGGTGGGGGTGGTCGCGGTGTGGGCGCGGAAGAACTTGGTGAAGTTGGCCGGGTCGTCGAAGCCGAGGTGGCGAGCGCAGTCGGCGGTGGTCGCGGGACCCTGCGCGAGCAGGCGTTTCGCCTCCAGGATGACGCGCGCGTTCACGTACTGCTTGGCGGTGACCCCGGTGGCGGCCTGCACGGCGCGTGAGAGGGTGCGCGGCGAGTAGCCGAGTTGCGCCGCGTACCAGGACACTTCGCGGGTGTCGGCGTGGCAGCGTTCGACCAGGCGCGCGAACCGGCCGAAGAGGTCGGCGGGTTCCGGCGGCGCCGGCAGGGCCGCGGACAGTCGAAGCGTGACCGCTCCGAGCAGGTGCCCGAGGATGGCGGCGTCGGGCGGATCAGCGGCGTATTCCCCGGCCAGGTGGTCGAAGGCGCTGTCGGTCAGGGCGTTCGCGGCCACGATCGGGGGCGTGGACGGCAGCCGTCCGAGCACCGCGGCCGGGATCAGGTCGGAGCGCACCAGCACGAGATCGCCCTTCAGGTCGGCGATGTCGTCCCAGCGATGCGTCCAGCCGGGATGGATCCAGGCGATGGTGTCGGCGGTGATCTCGTGTGCCGCGAAGTCGACGGTCAGCCGCCCGCTGCCCGCGGTGCACCGGGCCAGTACGTGGAAGTCGCCGCGAATGGTCTCCCGGCCCAGCGCCTCGGACATGCCGCGGAGCCGGTCGAAATCCAGCAGTTCGAGGCCGGTGGGGGAACCGGCCCTCGGCGCGTACCGCGGTGTTCGGCTGGGTTGTCCGCTTTCGACCATGAGCGTTGCCGAATCTACCTGTCGCCTCTCCTATTTGATGGCGATCGGGCTGATCGGGCTCCCCACCGCGCCGGGAATTCGCAAGGCGGGCGCGCAGAGCAGGAAGTCGTAGACGCCGTCCTCGGCGCAATCGCGGGACAGCGCTTCGAGATCCCAGATCTCGCCGAGCGGCATGCCCATGTCCCGCAGCGCGATCATGTGCAGCGGCATCATGACGCCGTCCTCGGGCCGGATCACCTCGACGGCCGGGTTGTCGGCGGCGACGGCGGCGATGTCGTGTTCGTGGAACCATTCCGCGCAGCGCCAGCTCAGGCCGGGGCTGCCCGCGAACCATTCGCCGTGCCTGCGGGTTTCGAGGAAGCGGGTCCACCAGCCGGTGCGCACCACCAGGATGTCGCCGGGCCGCAGCTCGACATCCTGGGCCTCGGCCACCGCGGCCAGCTCCTGCGGGCTGATGACGCCGGCGGGTTCGAGCCGGTCCACGTTCCGGTGCCGGGCCACGTCCAGCAGGACGCCGCGGCCGACAACGCCGCCGCCCTCGGCGATCCGCTCGATGCCCAGCTGGGTCGCGCCGAAGCTGGTGACCGAACCAGCCGGATACCCGTTGTAGAGCAGTCCGTCGTAGTACACGTGCGAGATGGCGTCCCATTGCGTGGATGATTGCAGCGGCATCATCAGGTAGTCGTCGTTGAAGCGCATCGGGCCGTGCCCGTACAGTCCGGCGACCTGGGCTTCGGTGGGTCCGCCCCAGCCTTCGAGGTAGCCCGCGAGCTCGGCGTCGCCGCCGTCGATGGACATCAGGTGGATGGGGTTGCGCCGATAACCGCTGGAACCCTGCGGCCCATAGGCGTCGATGGGGATGCCGAGCTGGATGGTGCGGCCCCGCAGCGCCCGGGTGGCGGCGTAGGCGATGCGGTCCGGGGTGAGGTGATTCAGCGCCCCGAGCTGGTCGTCTTCGCCCCAGCGGCCCCAGTTGCGCACGCGCTCAGCGGCTTTGCGCCATTCCTCGGTCACCGGGCACCTCCATGTCGATCGGTCGCTCGATATCTACCCGGTGCGGCGGAGCCTGTCGAGTGAGAGTCCCGGTCGGTCTGGTTGGATGGGCGCGGTGACCAGCGTTCCCTTCCGCCTCATCGGCGACCTGCGTATGGACCGGGTGATGCCGGCGTGGGCCGAGCAGTATCCGCCGTACGACACGGTGGTCGGCTACTCGGATCTGGGGCACGCGTTCCTGATGAGCAGCCGCACCGGCGAGTACGGCATCTTCGACCCGTACAGTCCCGGCGTCAAGGATTACGGCGTCTTCACCGAGGTCACCGATTTCGTCAGCCGGGTCCTGTTCGATCCGAGCGTCATCACCTACGTGCTGCAGCCGGGTCATGTCGCCGAGATCCGCCGGCGCCTCGGCCCGCTCGACGACGACGAGGTCTACATCGCCACCCCGTACCCCTTCCTCGGCGGTTCCGAGACGCCCGACGCCTATCAGAAGGGCGGCGTCTGGGTGTTCTTCGATCTGGTGGCGCAGGCGCACGAACAGGATTCGTGAGCAAGCTCCCCGTCGCGGGGTCGCCCGGGCGGTATGGTCGGGCCGTTGCGCCGCCGAAAAGGAGTGATGGCCATGCCGATTCGTCGCGGGCTCACGGTCGCGGTCCGGCGGGCGGCACTGGTCGCGGGCACGGTGAGCGTCGCCGGCATTCCTCGGCGCCCACCTGCCCTGAGCGGCGGCTAGCCGGGCCTCACCTGTTCGCCGTGCCGCCAGACCGACCAGGTCAGCGGGACGCCGGGGCGGTACGCGAGGTGGATGGCCGACGGGGCGTCGAGAATGTGGAGGTCGGCCGCGGAGTCTGGGCGCAGCACTCCCACCGCGCCGGGTGCCGTCAGATCGTGGGCGAGCGCCAGAGCGCCACCAGCGGTCGCGGCCCAGATCGCCTCGGCGATAGTCAGATTCATCTGGAGGACGGCGGTGGCCACGCAGTACGCCATGGACGTCGTACAGGAGCTGCCGGGGTTGGCGTTCGTGGCGAGCGCGATCCGGGCGCCGGCATCCAGCAGGCGTCGAGCCGGTGCGAGCGGCTGGTGAGTGGAGAGATCGCAGGCCGGCAGCAGGGTGGCGACAGGTGGTGCCCTGCCGCAGGGCTTCGGCCCGCAACCGGCGCAGGTTCGCGGCCAGGGTGGCATCGCTCGCCACACGGGTGGCATCGACCGTGGTGCGAATACCTCCCGCGGAGTAGGCGATTCCGCTCATCCGGGCCCCGAATTCAGCGGTGCGATCCCCCGCGAACACCAGGTGGGTGTGACTGTCCACCCAACCGGGCAGCACGGCCCGGCCGCCGGCGTCCACGTGGTGATCGGCAGCCGGAGCCGACGCGGTGGGGCCGATCCAGCGCACCAGGTCGTCCTCGATCACCAGGGCCGCGTCACGCAGGACGCCGCACTCCGCCGTATTGGTGGTGAGTTCGCCGATGCCGGTGATGACCGTGGCCGCCGGGTCATCGCCATAGTGCTCCGATCTCGGTGTCGAGGGCCGCGGCGACATCGCCGAGGGTGCCGTGCACGCGATCGCGGACCACCCGAGGCGGCGTGCGCGGTGGCGACGGACAGCAGTTCACCGGCCCCTGCCAGGTGCGGGCGGTGAGGGTGCTGCCGCGGGCGGCGCGAACCGTTCTGGTCATGACGAAACCCCTTGCCCGAGGAGGTGATCCATCGCTCCTGAATGCAGGAGGTCGGTGACGGCGGCGATATCGGGTGCGAGATGGCGATCGGGTCCGGGACCGGGCACCCGGGTGCGGACCAGGTCCCGCAGTGCGCCGGTCACCAGGGCGGGCCGCAGTGGCGCGCGGAAGTCCAAGGCCCGTGCGGCGGTGAGCAGTTCGATGGTCAGCACGGTCGTCAGCCCGTCCACCGCGCGGCGCAGTTTGCGGGCCGCCGTCCACCCCATGGACACGTGGTCCTCCTGCATGGCGCTCGAGGGTATGGAGTCCACGGACGCCGGTACCGCGCACCGCTTCAGCTCCGACACCACCCCGGCCTGCGTGTACTGCGCGATCATGTACCCGGAGTCGACTCCCGGATCGGCCGCCAGGAACGCGGGCAGCCCGTGTGAACGGTGCACGTCGAGCATCCGGTCGGTGCGCCGTTCGGCGATCCCGGCCACGTCGGCGACGGCGATGGCCAGGAAGTCGAGCACATAGCCCACCGGCGCCCCGTGGAAGTTGCCGTTGGACTCCACCCGGCCGTCCGCCAGCACCACGGGATTGTCGATGGCGGAGGCCAATTCGCGTTCGGCGACAGTCTCGGCGTGGGTGAGGGTGTCGCGGGCCGCGCCGTGCACCTGCGGCGCGCACCGCAGCGAGTAGGCGTCCTGCACCCGCGGGCAGTCCTCCCCGCGATGGCTGGCCACGATCTCCGAGCCGGCCAGCGCCGACCGCATGCGCGCGGCCGACACCGCCTGCCCGGGATGCGGGCGCAGGGCCTGGAGGTCGGCGGCGAAGACGCGGTCGGTGCCCAGCAGCGCCTCCACGCTCATGGCGGCGGTGAGGTCGGCCAGGTCGAAGAGCCGGTGCAGGTCCTCGATGGCCAGCACCAGCATGCCGAGCATGCCGTCGGTGCCATTGGTGAGGGCCAGACCTTCCTTCTCCGCCAAGGTGATCGGCGTCAGCCCGTGCTCGGCCAGCGCGGGCGCGATCGGTCGCGCACCGTCGGGGCCGAGCACCGAGCCCTCCCCCATGAGTGCCAGCGCGACCGCGGCCAGCGGCGCGAGATCGCCCGAGCAGCCCAGCGAACCGTATTCCGGCACCACCGGAATCAGTCCGCTGTCCAGTAGCGCGGCCAGTGCGCGGGCGGTCTCGGGCCGGATGCCGGTGTGCCCGGACAGCAAGGTGCGCAGCCGCAGCAGCATCATGGCGCGCACCACCTCGGGTTCGACGGGCGCTCCAGCCCCGGCGGCGTGTGAGCGAATGAGCGAGCGCTGCAGATCGGTTCGCCGATCCGCCGGAATGTGCCGCAGGGCCAGGGCCCCGAATCCGGTGGACACCCCGTAGACGGGCCGGTCGCTGTGCGCCAGCTCGTCGATGTCACGGCGCCTGCGTTCCAGGTCCGCCAGTGCCCGCGCGTCGACGTCCACCCACGCG
The DNA here is from genome assembly GCF_042732555.1 of Nocardia sp. NPDC059764. Classification (NCBI taxonomy): domain Bacteria; kingdom Bacillati; phylum Actinomycetota; class Actinomycetes; order Mycobacteriales; family Nocardiaceae; genus Nocardia; species Nocardia sp. NPDC059764. The sequence goes on along the minus strand of NZ_JBHWHH010000172.1, from coordinate 10,507 downwards.
TGGTGACGGGCCACCGCCACCACCGCCGCCCGCGTCAGGGGCCCCGCTCCCACCGGTACCCGCTCGGTTCCGATTCGCGTCATGGGAACCATTCTGGCGGCTTGCGGGTAAGCTGCGCGTTTCCCTCTGGCGCGCGCCGCCGATTGTTACCATCGGCGTGGATGTCGAGGAAGGTGCGGTGTCCGAGAACAATCGAGCACCGGTTGGCGTGGACCCGTTCCGGCCCAACCCTGCTCGGGTGTACAACTACATGCTCGGCGGCAAGGACAATTACGACGCCGATCGCGAATACGGCGATCGGATGCTCGAAGTAGCACCCGATACCCGGGTCACCGCCTGGCACAGCCGGCGTTTCCTGCTGCATGGCGTCGAACTGGCCGCCGACGCGGGCATCCGCCAGTTCGTGGATATCGGCGCGGGCATTCCGATCTCGCCGAATGTGCACGAGGTGGCGCAGGAGATCGAGCCGAGCTCGATCGTGGCGTCCATCGATTTCGATCCCGTGGTGTACGCCCACAGCAATGCGCTGCTGACCGGTGCGCCGGGGGTGACGCCGATCCTCGCCGACATTTGTGAGCCGGACAAGATTCTCGAATTGGCGCGTATCGAAGCCGGAATCGACTTCTCGCAGCCGGTCGCCTTCCTCATCGTCGGCGTGCTGCATTTCGTCATGGACGACGAGAAGCCGTTCGAGGCGGTGGCCCGCCTGCGCGAGGCCATGGCCCCGGGCAGCCTGCTCGTCATCCAGCACGCCTCCACCAATACCCATCCGTTCTTCAAGGACGCGGCCGCCACCAATGCCGCGAACAGCCCAGCCCAGCCCGATTTCCGCCCGCCGGAACGCGTGGCGGGGTTCTTCGAGGGCCTGGAGATGCTGTCCCCGGGTCTGGTCCCCGCCAACGAGTGGCTGGCGGTCGACCCGGGCCCGACCAGTCTCGTCGTCCTCTGCGGTATCGGCCGGAAGAACTGAGCCGCAGCATATTCCGATCGCCGGAAGGGAATCACTCACGTGCACACCAAGTTCCGGGCGCTGGCCGTGAGCGCCGCCGTGACGCTGTTGTGCTTCACCCCGGGCATCGCCCAGGCCGACGACTCGACGCCCGGCCGATGCCAGGACGTCAGCTTCCCGGTGCCGCAGGGCACGCTGTCGGGGACGCTGTGCCTGCCCGACGGGCCCGCCGACGCGGTCATGGTCCTGATGTCGGGCTCCAACTACAACCACGTCTACTGGGATTTCCCGTACGAGCCGGAGACCTACAACTTCCGGCAGGCCATGAACAAGGCCGGATACGCGACACTGGTCGCCGACCGGCTCGGGAACGGCGCGAGCAGCCGGCCACCCAGCCTCTCACTGACGGCCACCGCCACCGCCGACGCCCTGCACGTCATGGTGCGGTCGCTGCGCGCCGGACTGGCGGGCAACGCCCCCTTCGCCAAGGTGGTCACGGTCGGGCACTCGCTCACCTCCAGCACCTCGATCATGGAGGCCATCGGCTATCACGATGTGGACGGCGTGGTGCTCACCGGCTACTCGCACACGCTCAGCGTCCCCGACGTGCTGGGGGTGATCAGCAGCTACTACCCGGCCGTCGAGGATCCCGGATTCGCCCGGCGCGGTTACGATTCCACGTATCTGGTCACCCGCCCCGGGGCCCGCGCCGCCGATTTCTACGGCCTGAGCCCGGATCCGAACGTGGTCGCCCTGGACGAGGCCACCAAGGAGACCTTCTCCCTCACCGAGTATCCCGACGGCCTGCTCGCCACCCTGCCCGGCGAGTCCAGCCTGATGACGGCACCGGTGCTGCTGGTGGACGGCAGCCGCGACCGCATGGTCTGCGGGCCGGGCTTCAGTGTCTGCGCGGACAGCGCCACCCTCCAGGCCGCCGAGAGTCCCTACTTCTCACCGGCCGCGAAATTGCGCGCCTACGTGCTGCCGGACAGTGGCCACGCCATCAACCTGGCCCCGAACACCCGCGACTATCACGCGGTCGTGGTCGATTGGATGCGGTCGATCGTCGGCCACTGAAACGGGGGCCGCGGAAATCCGCGATGAGATTCGCGGACGCGATGGCTAGCATCGGCGTTCGTGCGTTCAGTTTCCGGGGGAAGTTTTCACATTCGACTGATCGCCCTCGTGGCGGGGGTGCTCGGTGTTCTGCTGGCGGTGCTGGCGCCGCTGCTGCCGGTCCGGCAGGATCGGGCGAGTATCGATTGGCGACCGGCGCAGGCGATTCAGCTGACCGCGCCATTGGTGGGCTTTGTGCCGCTCACGCTGGATCTCCGGGTGCCGTGCGCGGCGCTGCGGGAACTGCCCAGCGGCACGGTGCTGTCGACGGTGCCGACCCAGGCCCCGGGCGGGACCGCCAAGGGGTTGATCGCGCGGATCGAGGAACTGCCGGGCAGCGGGCGCACGTTATCGGTGACGCTGCGCGACAAGCCGCTGATCACGGCGTCGGTGTTCCAAATGACGGGCGTCGGAACAGCTTCCGAGACCGCGATCACCACACCGTCCGGTGTCACGCCGCAAGCGGTGCCGCCTCCACCGGGTTCGACCCCGGCGGCGGTCCCGCCATCCACGGGAAGCACTCCGCCCGCCGGTGCGAAGCTGCCCCAGGGCGGGACGACGCCCACCGGCCCCGCTCCGTCCGACGGGCCGACTCCGCCCGTGGGCGCCACACCGCCTGCCGGATCGCCGCCGACGGGCCCCACGCCACCGGCGGGTCAGACCCCACCGGGAGGCCCGACTCCGCCTGCCGGACTCACACCGCCGACCGGGCCGCCTCCCCCCGCCGGATCCGCACCGGCCGCTGACGCACCGCTGCCGCCTGCCGGTTCCGGAAGCAGCACTGAGCCCGGACCTGGTTCCGGTGCCGGCTCGACTCCGAATATCGTGCCGCACAACGGTTGCGACGCTCTGGTCGTGCACTCGACGGCGAATGGTACGACCGCCGAACTGACCGGACTCGGGACCCCGGAAGGTAAGCCGTTCCGGTCCACGGTGGCCGAGGATATTCGGCCGCAGATCGTGGGCGTGTACACCGATCTGGATCAGGCTCGCCTGGGTGATGCCACACTGCACGCCGAGGTGGACGCGCGGTTCTCGTCGCGGCCGAGCGTGTGGAAGCTGGCGGCCATGGCGGGTGCGGGATTGTGCACGCTGGTGGCGCTGGCCTGCCTGTATTTCCTCGATGCCGCCGACGGTCGGCGCAGGCGGCGGTTCCTGCCGGCGCGGTGGTGGCGGTTCACCGGCACCGACGCCGTGGTGCTCGCGACGCTGGGCCTCTGGCACGTGATCGGGGCCAATACCTCCGATGACGGCTACATCCTCACCATGGCGCGGGTGTCGAAGCACGCGGGTTACACCGCGAACTACTACCGCTGGTACGGGGTGGCGGAGGCGCCGTTCGGGTGGCCGTACGAACTGCTGGCGCAGATGACCCGGATCAGTGACGCGAGCGTCTGGCTGCGATTGCCCGCACTGCTGGCCGGGGTGCTGTGCTGGTGGGTGATCAGCCGGGAGGTCCTGCCGCGCTTGGGTTCCCGGGTGCGGTCGGCGGGACCGCGCTGGACCGCGGCACTGGTGTTCCTGGCCCTGTGGCTGCCGTACAACAACGGCCTGCGTCCCGAACCGTTCATCGCCCTGGGCGCGCTGTTGACCTGGTGTTCCATCGAGCGCGCCATCGCGACGCGTCGCCTGCTGCCCGCCGCGGCGGCGGTCCTGATCGCGGCGTTCTCCTTGGCGGCGGGTCCGTCCGGATTGATCTGTCTGGCAGCGCTGTTCGCCGGTTCCCGGCGGGTGTTGTTCGTGCTGGCCGCCCAAGTCCGGGCCACCTCCGGCGGGTTGCTCGGCTATCTCGCGCGCATCGCTCCCGTGCTCACGGCGGGCACCCTGGTGCTGACGGTCGTCTTCGCCGATCAGACGCTGACGGCGGTGGCCGAGGCCACCCGGGTGCGGAAACTGGTGGGCCCCGACTTTTCCTGGCCGGATGAGCCGACCCGCTGGATCTCACTGCTCTCGCTGACTCCGGACGGTTCCCTGTCCCGCCGCTTCGGCGTGCTCGCCATGCTGCTGTGCCTGGCCGTCTGCCTGGCGGTGGCGTTGCGCAAGGGCGGCCGGATTCCGGACACCGCGCGCGGCCCGGTGGCCCGGGTGCTCGGCATCGCCGTGATGTCGCCGCTGCTCATGGCTTTCACCCCGACCAAATGGACGCACCACTTCGGCGTCTACGCCGGCCTGGCGGGGGCGCTGGCCGCGGTGACGGCGGTCGCGGTGGGCGGCAACGGGATTCGACTACCGTACTTGCGCACCCTGTTCGCGGCGGCGGTCCTGTTCCTGGTGGCGTTCAGCTTCACCGGCTCCAACGGCTGGTGGTACGTCTCCGGTTACGGCGTGCGCTGGCCCGATCGCGCACCGCTGGCGGGTGGCGTCGGAATCGCTTCGCTGATCTTCGGGCTGGGTGCGCTGTGCCTGGCCGTGGCCGCCTGGCAGTACTATCGCGAACCCTATCGTTCCGGCGGAAATAACAGGGCCGCCGCACCTTTCGACCGGATCGCCGTCCGGCCGCTGACCATCGCCGCCGCCGTGCTCGTGGCCTTCGAAGTGGCGACCATGGCTTCCGCCGCCTGGTCGCAATACCCGGCGTACTCCGTCGCACTGTCGAATATCCGCGCGCTGGAGGGCAAACCGTGCGCGATGGCCGACGACGTCCTGGTGGAGACCGCGACGGCAGACTCGGTCCTCCAGCCGTACACGGGCGCACCGGGGGATGGACTCGCCGCCGACAACAGCGGATTCACCGCCAATGGCGTCGGCGACCCTGCCCCTGAAGGCGGTCCGGGCGGCGGCACCGGGAGCGGCGGCAAGCCGTCCACTCCCCCGCCCGGCGGCGGCCCGACCGACAAACCGAAGTCCGATCCCGGCATCAATGGCAGCACCGTCGCGCTGCCCTACGGCCTGGATCCCAAACGCACACCGGTGCTGGGCGACTACACCGCCGATCACGCCCGGCCGAGCCACCTGACTACCCAGTGGTATCGCCTGGATCTCGTTGCGGTACAGCAGGACTCGGCCTTCAAGGCCCTGGTCCTGACTGTCGCCGGTCACATCGCGGGCGAGCAGCAGGGCCACCGGGTCGACGGAGCCGCCCTCCGCGTGGAGTTCGCGCACCGCGCCGACGACGGCACCCTCCAGCCCCGCGGCGATCTGACCCCGCCCACGGTCGGCGGCGCACCCGGATGGCGCAACCTGCCTATCCCCCTGGACCGAATCCCGGTCGGCGCCAATGCTGTTCGCCTGGTCGCCACTATGGACGACCCCACCGGCAAACAGTGGCTGGCCGTCACGCCGCCACGCCTCCCACGCCTGGCCACCTTGGACGCGGTGGTCGGCCACGACGCCCCGGTGCTGACGGATTTCCATGTCGGCCTGGCCTTCCCGTGCCAGCACCCGTTCGATCACCGCGACGGCGTCGCCCAGCTCCCGGCCTGGCGCATCCTGCCGGACAAGCTCAATGCCCAGGTCGCCACCACCTGGCAGGGCGATTCGGGCGGCGGCCCGCTCGGCTGGTCGGATCTGCTGGTGCGCTCCGAGCCCGTCCCCGCCTACCTGGACCACGACTGGACCCGCGACTGGGGCGAACTCCAGCGCCTCACCCCGTACGTCGACGCCCCCGCCGCCCCGGTCACCGTGCGGGTGGAGAACCGTTGGGGCTGGGCCGGGGACGACCCCATCCGCGCCGACCCGGCCCGGACCCCGTAGCCGGGCGGCGCGGGGAGCCTATAGTCGGTCGATATGACCTTTCGCAGCGAGAGCAGCACGGTGCCGTCGGTCGTCCTGAACGACGGACATGTGATTCCGACGCTCGGTTTCGGGGTGTTCCAGGTCGCCGACGCGGAGGCGTTCGACGTCGTGACCGCCGCGCTCGGCGCGGGGTACCGCAGCATCGACACGGCCGCGATCTACGGCAACGAGGTCGAGGTGGGCCGCGCGATCCGCGAGTCCGGAGTGCCGCGCGACGAGGTCTACCTGACCACGAAGCTGTGGAACTCCGAACAGGGCTACGACTCGACCCTGCGCGCCTTCGACGAGAGCATGACCCGGCTCGGCCTGGACTACCTGGACCTGTACCTCATTCACTGGCCGGTGGCGCAGGCGGACCGGTTCCTCGACACCTTCCGGGCCTTCCAGACGCTGAAGTCGCAGGGCCGGGTCGGTTCGATCGGCGTCTCGAACTTCACCCGCGACCATCTGTCCCGGGTGATGGCCGAGACCGGCGAGATCCCGGCGGTGAACCAGATCGAACTGCACCCGCACCTGGGCCAGGCGGACCTGCGTGCCTTCCACGCCGAGAACGGCATCGCCACCGAGGCGTGGAGTCCGCTCGGGCAGGGCGCGGATCTGAAGGATCCGGTCGTGGTGGAGATCGCGGAGGAGACCGGCCGCACCCCGGCGCAGGTGATCATCCGCTGGCATCTGCAGCTGGGCAATGTGGTGATCCCGAAGTCGGTGACGCCGTCGCGCATCCGGGAGAACTTCGACGTCTTCGGTTTCGAGCTGACCGCCGACCAGATGCACCGCATCACCGCCCTCGATCAGGGCGCCCGGATCGGCCCCGACCCGGACGTCTTCACCTACGGATTGGACGTTTAGACGAAATCCCGGCCGGAATCCGCTGAGCGGGACGATATCTGGCCGACCGGCGTGAGGGTTCGGACGCTTACCGGGAAGCGGCGCTTCCCCGGTGAAATCGAACAGCAGCCGCTCGGACATCGGCTTGGCCGATTCGGCCAGGCGTGCAAGACGGTCTTCCACCCGCTGGCCGTCGACAACGCGCGCTGACCCGCCGGGGTCAGGCGGCGACGAGGTGTTCGACGCGATCGCGCTCGATGTACAGGTCCCAGTAGACGCGGGCGATGTCCATCGGGCGCGGCGTGCGGCGAGAACTCCAGAAAAGAAGATCCGCTGCCGGCCGGTACCCCGGTCGGCAGCGGATCTTCGGTATCGCGACCCGCTAGTTCTGCGGCGGGCCGGCAGGACCGTTCGGCGGCTGCGCACCGCCCGGACCGTCCCCGGGCGGCGGGGCCGGCTGTGCGCCCGGCGGCAGCGGCTTGCCGATGTGCTGGGCCAGGTCCGGCAGCATGCGCGTGGCGACCTGCTCCCAGTTGCCCCAGTTGTGGACGCCGATGCTCGGGAAGTCGTAGCTGACATTGTCGTAGCCGAGCGCCTGCAGACGGGACTGGAACGCCTTGGTGTTCGCCAGGGCGATGCCCTCCAGGGGCATGCCCTGGATGATCGCGTCCGGCGAGGACAGGTCCTGCTGCGCCGGGGTCCCGCTGCCCGCGGCGATGTAGAGCCGCGTGTTGTTCTCGATCAGCTTGGGCGCGAAGCCGTACGGGTCCATGCGCTGCCATTTGGCGCTGCCCACGGCGGCCATGGAATCGATGTTGTAGCCGCCCGCGGCGAGCAGCGCCAGGCGCAGCGCCTCCCGCATGCCGGGCGCCGCCAGGGACAGATAGCCCGACATCGAACCGGCGTAGACGAACTGGTCCGGATGGTAGGCGGCCATCAGCAGCGCCGCGCTGCCGCCACTGGACAGTCCGAAGATGCCGTTGCGAGAGTCACTGAACCCCAGGCGATCCCGCAGCGCGTCCCGAAGATCGTGGGTGAGGAAGGTCTCCCACTGATAGGTGTAGGACTTGCCGGAGCTCTCGTCCCAGCCCGCGATGGCGGACCCGGAGTCGCGGCTCGGGAACAGCCCGGCGTCCGGATTCACGCCGCCGAAGCTGCTCGGGGCGTCCCAGTCCTGGTAGAAGCTGGACTCGCCGCCGACCGGCAGCACCACATTGATATTGAATTTGGCCAGTGCGGCCGGGATCTCGGTGTGCAGTTCCCAGCCGTTGTAGTCGTTCTGGGCGCGTTCCCCGTCGAGCAGGTACACCACCCGATCGGTATTGCCGTCCGCCGCCCGCACGATCCGGGTCTTGATCGAACCCATGCCCGAGTCGACGAAGAAGTCGAATGCCTTGGGATTCGGCTCCGCCGCAACCGGTCCGGCCGTCACCACCGCCGCCCACGGCACCACGGTCGCCAGCGCGGCTCCCACCAGGCCCCGTTTGGCCCATCCACCCCGCATATCCTGTTGTCTCCCCTCGATCCTCCCCCGCTGCCCTGTTCCCGGCGCGGCGGTCCGCCAGGCAGCATATCCGGTGTGCCCGGGCCGGTCGCCCCGAATACCATTGCCGCCCAGCCGGGATCGGCTGACCACCTCGAGCTCAGGCGATTCCACGACCACCCACACCCACCGGTTCATCGTCGTGCTGGTCCTGCTGGATCGGCCCCACCCGTGGCTGGCGGTGCAACGACGCGGCTTGATGTCGCAGTTCGGGCGGGCCTTGTTCGGCGACAAGCCGACCGCGACCGGCAATGTCATGTTCGACGCGCAGTATCAGATCAGCGCCGCGGACGCTTCGCACGCCAAGGCCATGATCAGCCCGCCCCTGATCGCCGCGCATATCGCGAACGCGGTGCCGCAGTGGACGCTGCAGGGCAATGGGCTGCTCGGCTACTTCCCGGCGGGAAAGTTCAACGACCCGAACCTGATTCCCGGCTATGCCGGCCCTTTGCTGCATGTCGCGGACCTGCTCGGCCCGGTGGACTTCGCCGCACCGGTCGACCGCTGGTCGCCGTCTCGACCGGTGGATGGTCAGGCGGGCTCGAGGGTGAATTCCGGGCTGCGCCCGCGGGCGTCCAGCCGCCCGTCACCCCAGCTCGAACTGCCGTAGGCGTCGACCTCGATCGCATACGTCCCCGCGGGCAGGTCATCGGGCAGCCGGACCGAGGCGCGGTCCAGCCGATCGACCAGGCTCAGATAGGTTCGGGGCGAGGGGGATTCGACCGCGACCAGGAACACCCGCGCGGACTCGAAGCGCGGCGAGTCCGCGTCCGAGGACCAGCACACGCGCAGTGACCGATGCGCCCCATCGGCGAATTCCACGGTCACACGCAGCACCGGCACCCCTCCAGGCTAGACCGCGTCGACGAGGGTCACGCGAACGCTGACCCGCCCGTTGTCGCGCTCGGTCACCGCGTGGCCGCTGCGGTCAACGCCCTGGAGGCGCAGCGAGATCGGCCCGCCCGCGCCCAGGAAGTTGCGCCACCACGTCTTCTTCTCCGGCATGGCGACACCGATGACGATGTCCGTGCCGGAGCGCATGTACCCGACCGGCAGCGAGAAGGTCTTGCCCGACTTCCGCCCGGTGTAGGTGATGACCACCAGCCCGCGTCCCACGAACGGCCCGATCACGGGTAGCTCGGTCAGCGCGGCGATGCCCGCGTTGACGCCGCTCATCAGCTGTGCCACAAAATTTTTCACGATGGTGCCCTTCTAGTTCATGACCGTCGACTGGGCGATGATGGCCGATCCCATCCAGCGGCGCAGGTAGCGCCGCAGTTCGGCGTCGCTGCGCGGCGGGTTGCCCGGGGAGATGAAGAACGACTGCATGGTGCGCAGCAGGAATTCGACCAGCTCGCGCAGGGATTCGTCGTCGTAGCCGTAGTGCCGCCAGTCGACGTCGAAGCGTCTGATCATGGTGAGGCCGAAGGCCTGCGCCTCATCGGAGGTGATGCCCGCGGGGTCGGCGCTGGAGGAGGTGGCGGCCAGCAGCAGGCCCAGGTGCGGGGTCCGGCGGACCTCGGTGAGGGTGTACGCGATGCCGTGGGTCATCGCCTCGACCGCATCGGTCATGCCGCTGACCTCGGCTTCGAGGCGATCCAGGAAGCCGTCCACGGAGGCGATGGCGGAGGCCCGCATGAGGGCGTCGGCGCTGGGGAAGTAGCGGTAGACGGTCTGCCGGATCACGCCGAGGGATTCCGCGACGTCGGCGATGCTGATCGCGGCGCCGGTGCGCGCGATCAATTCGACTGCGGCGGCGACGATTCGATCCGACGCCTCCGCGTCGTTCTCCGGGGGACGACCTCCCCATCCGCGCCTGCGTGCCACGGCCCGACCGTAACACGCGGACATCGACAACCCACCGCAGCATGCCCCTGAGCAGGGATTTCATATCATACACTTGTACACGTGAGTGTATGTTTGTATGTTCACAGCGGCAGCGGTGCGCGCGACCGGGCCACCGGCCCCCACCCCCTCCGGAAGACGAGGAATCGCCCGATATGACTGATCTGATTGTGCGGAAGCTGACTTTCGCGTTCGAGCAACACGACGTGCCGTTCCTCTGGAATCCGGAGAACCCGGCCTTCTCCAGCATGGCCAACGCGGTGTCGTTCCTGGCCATCGGTTTCGAGAAGATGATCGTGCAGATGATCACCCAGGCGAAGTCGCAGTTCACCGACCCCGAGGTCGCCGAGGAAGCCGACGCCTTCATGCGGCAGGAGGGGCAGCATTCCACCGCCTACCGCCAGCACGTGCGCGGCCTGATCCGCGCCTACCCAGGCCTGCAGGAGACCCTCGACGAGGTGGTGGGGGAATTCGACAAGCTCACCGCCGAG
>NZ_JBHWHH010000171.1:0-15756 GCF_042732555.1 Nocardia sp. NPDC059764 | reverse complement strand
CGAAGTGGGTGAGCACCCGAGGGAAGTCCGCTCACGTCCCAGTTGCGTGGTCACGGGGTCGGGAACGACGACTCAGGTGAGCATGCGGGTCAGGACCGCGGTCACCGCCGCGCGGGCGGCATCGACCGGGAGGGCTTGATGGCGGCGTAGGGCGTCCCAGGTCTCCCAGGAACACATCGCGAAGACGGCCTCGCGGGCGGCCGGTTCGAGCGCGTCGATTTCGGGCAGATTGGTGCGCAGATGGGCACGGAGCGCCGCGCGGCTCTCGTTCAAACGTTCGGAGAGGACCGCGGATTCGTGTTCGCGCAGCAGCGCGGCCCGGCGGGTGCTGGTGACGTTCTCGAACAGGTCGGAGCGCAGGGCCACGAGGGTGTCCATGCGCTGGTTCAGGTCGCCGGTCACCGGTTCCAGGAGTGCGATCCAATGCCGGGCGATCTGGGTCTGCGCCGCGTCGAGATACAGCGTCTCCAGGTCCTGGAAGTGGTGGTACACCGACCGTGTGGCGACGCCCGCCCGCTCGGCGACCGCCTGCGCGGTCGGTTGCAGATTGCCCTCGTCGATGAGCGCCAGGGCGGCCTCGAGGACCGCCTGGCGGTTCTTCGCTGCCCGTGCTGTACGTCCGTCCATCACGGTCAACCCTATACAGGAAAATCAATTGTTGCACTACGCGTGCAAATAGTTTTAGGGTCGGCAGCATGCACGCACTGCGGACACCGGACGACCGGTTCGCCGATCTGCCGGACTTCGACTTCGAACCCCACTACACCGACGTGGCCGCCGGGGACGGGAGTGCGACCCGGCTACGGCTGCACTATCTCGACGAGGGCCCCCGCGACGGGGACGTCGTCCTGCTGCTGCACGGCGAACCGTCCTGGAGCTTCCTGTACCGGACCATGATTCCCGTGCTGGTGAAAGCCGGATCGCGCTGCATCGCACCGGATCTCATCGGCTTCGGCCGCAGCGACAAACCCGCCGATCGCGCCGACTACACCTATGCCCGCCATGTCGAGTGGATCCGCGAGGCCCTGTTCGACCGCCTGGACCTGACCGGCATCACGCTGGTCTGCCAGGACTGGGGCGGCCTCATCGGCCTGCGGCTGGTCGCCGAACACCCCGACCGGTTCGCCCGCGTGGTGGTCGCCAACACCGGATTGCCCACCGGCGACGCGAAACTCACCGACGCCTTCGCCGCCTGGCAGCGCTTCTCCCAAGAGACGCCGATCTTCCCCGTCGGCGGAATCATCGCGGGCGGCTGCCACACCACCCTGTCCCCCGAGGTGGTGGCCGCCTACGACGCTCCCTTCCCGGACGAAACCTTCAAGGCGGGCGCGCGAGCGTTCCCGCTCCTGGTCCCCACCCGCCCCGACGATCCGGCCGCCCCGGCCAACCGGGCCGCGTGGGAACAGCTGACGCTGTTCGAAAAGCCGGTACTGACCGCCTTCTCCGACGGCGACCCGATCACCGCCGGCGGTCACCGGCCCTTCCAGGAGAAGGTGCCCGGTGCCGCCGGTCAGGCCCACACCACCATCACCGACGCCGGTCACTTCCTCCAGGAGGACCGCGGCCCCGAACTCGCCGCCGTGGTGAGCGCGTTCATCGCCGCCACCGGCACCACCACAGGAGCGATCGAATGATCAGCAGGAGAGGGTTTTTCGGCACCGGCGCGATGGCCGGCGCCACGGCAGCCGCGGTCGCGGCAGCGGGCTCGGCCACCGCGGAACCCGACCGCCGGGACAGCGACTCGGGCAAGCCGAACATCCTGGTCGTCATCGTCGACGAGATGCGGGCCCCGATCTGGTTCCCCGAGCAGTCCGTCCTCGACACGATCCTGCCGAATATCGCCGCGCTACGGAACAAGTCGGTCTCGTTCGAACAGCACTACACCGCCGCCAATGATTGCACCCCCTCCCGCGGCGCCCTGGTGACGGGCCTGTACGCCCACCAGACCGGCTGCCTGTCGACCTCCCAGTCGGAGCTGGCGGCGGGCTTCCCCACCTGGGGTTCGATGCTGCGCGAACAGGGCTATCGCACCGCCTGGTGGGGCAAATGGCATCTGGGCCACTACGCCGACACCACCCCGGGCGGCCTGGACCGCTACGGCTTCGACGGCGGCACCTACCCCTCCCCCAATGGCGCGCCCGAACAGGGACTGCAGATGGACGGCCGCATCGTCGACGAATTCGTCCAGTGGCTCGACACCGATGCGGCGCAAGGCCCGTGGTGCACGACGGTGTCGCTGGTCAATCCGCACGACATCCAATGGTGGCCGCGCTGGACGCGACGTACGTTGGCCAACAACAACATTCCGTGCTGGATCAACGACCTGCCCGGCAATTTCGAGACCCTCGACCAGCTCTCCCGTAAGCCGCGACTGCAGATGGCGCTGGTCGAGGTGTCGGCGGCGACCTTCGGTCTGGCCCCCTACGGCACGCCGGGCGCCGACCAGGAATGGATCGAGCTGCGCAACCTCTACCTGTGGTTCCAGCAGCAGGTGGACATCCAGATCGGCCGCGTCATCGCCGCGGTCGAGTCCCGGCCCGAGGTCGCCGCGAACACGGTGGTGGTCTTCACCTCCGACCACGGCGACTACGCGGGCTCCCACGGCCTGCACGGCAAGGGCGGTGGGGCGTATGACGAGGCCCTTCGGGTACCGCTCTACATCCACGACCCGCGCGGGCTGCTCACCCCGTCTCCCGGCGTGCGCGACCAGCTCACCTCCAGCGTCGACCTGGCAGCCCTGCTACTGACCATCGGCACCGGCGGCACCGGCTGGCGATCCGACGACCGCTACGCGCACCTGGCCGGGCGTCACGACATCGCTGCCGTCGCACGCGATCCCCGCGCGCCCGGACGGCCGTGGATCCTGCACACCACCGACGAGCACTCCATCGAGGAGGCCGCGGTCCGATTCAACGGTGACGCACCGGGACACGTGATCGCGCTGCGCACCGCCGACGCCAAATTCGTCCGCTACTCGCACTGGGCCGCGGGCACGTCACGCATCGACGCCGCGCAGCAGGAGGAGTACGAGCTCTACGACTACTCCACCCCCGACGGTCGGCTCGAACTCGACAACACGGCGGCCATCGGCGGCGCTCTGCGCGACACGATGAGCCGGCTGCACGACGAGGCCGTGCGGACCGAGCTGCAGCAGCCGCTACCCTCCTACCTGCAGCAGGCCCAGCAGGACGGATGGAACGATTACTTCACCCAGACCGCGAAACCTTTCGGGGAGCAGCTCACCGACTTCCTCCGGGACGGCATCGGTGCGAAATAGCTCCCGGGGCGGCGTCATCGGCGCCACCGCCACCCTGCTCGCCGCGGTCGCCGGAACCGCGGCCGCCCTGCCCATCCCGGCCGTGCCCGGCGCGCCGCCGGTGTTCCTCGGCAATCCGGCCGTCGCGCAACCGATCACCGGTCTGCCGTCGGTTCCGCAGCACCCGTACCTGGCGCCCAACGGCAGCTCCGGCATCCACGACGACGGCTGGATGAGCAATACCACCACCCGCCCCGGACCGCTCGGCCACGATATTCGCGTGGTGTCGGCGGTCATCGGCGGCGAGTGCGGATCGCTCACCTTCGATCACGCCGGTCGGATCATCACGACCTGCATCGGGCCGTCGCCCGCGCTGTATCTGCTGGACCCTGTCACCCTGAATGTGCTGGGCCGCAGCCCACTTCCCGGTGACCCCGGGGCCTTCCTGCGGCCGGGCGCGTTCGGCAACTTCACCGGCGGCGCGTACTTCTACCTCGACGATCAGGATCGCGCCGTCGTCGCCTCCCGCGACGGCCACATCCGCCTCTTCGCGGTGAACAGCGCCGGCGACGGGTTCACGGTCGTGCACGACCACGACCTGACCGGGCTGCTGCGGCCCGGCGAGACCTTCAATTCGGCGCTGCCCGACAGCAACGGGCTGCTGTGGTTCGTGGCCCGCACCAACGGCGTGGTCGGCACCCTGGACCTGAACACCGGTGCGGCACAGGTGATCCGGCTCGGCGATGGTGCGAACGGCGAGATCGAGAACTCCTTCGCGGTGGGCAATGACGGCGACGTCTACATCGCCACCAACCGCGAACTGCTCCGCTTCGACTCGGGACCCGACGGTGCGCCCGCCATCACGTGGCGCACCACCTACGCCAATAGCGGACAACGCAAACCGGGCCAGGTCGACGACGGCACCGGCACCACACCGACCATCCTGTCGGGCGGTTATGTCGCCATCACCGACAACGCCGATCCGATGAACGTCGTCGTCTACCGCACCGCACCCGGCGCGGCACAGCGACAGGTGTGCGCCGTCCCCGTGTTCGGCGCGGGCGCCGGTGACACCGAGAACTCGTTGATCAGCGCGGGCAATTCGCTGATCGTCGAGAACAACTACGGGTACACCGGTCCCGAGGCCACTCTGCTCGGAAAGACCACCACGCCCGGTTTCGCCCGCATCGACATCGACGCCGACGGCGCGGGCTGCCACCAGGTCTGGGCCAACACCACCGAGGCCGCGCCCACCGTCGTCCCCAAGCTCTCGCTGGCGACCGGTCTGATCTACAGCTACACCAAGGGCTCCGAACCCGGCGACCCCTGGTACCTCACCGCGCTGGACTTCCGGACCGGGGCCACGGTCTGGAAGCACCTCGCCGGCACGGGTCCCGGCTTCAACAACAACTACGCCGGAATCAGCATCGGCCCTGATGGCACCGCCTATCTGGGTGTCATCCCGGGATTGATCGCCCTGCGCGACAACTGAATCGCCACTACGGTGGTTCGGGCACACGCCAGCCCGAACCACCGTGGGAGTCCGCATGCCCGTTCCGACGAGGGGCGACGCGGCCTCCCTGAAACCAGTCGCACCGCCCGGGCGGTCGGTACCGTTGCCGGTGGTGTGGCTGATCGGAGCGCTGGGCGTCCTGGCCGCCTACTGGTACCTGCGCCAGGCCCTGCTGCCACCGCGCGCGATGTTCCCGCTGGACGATCTCGATGTCTACCGGGTCGCGGCCGACCGTGTGGTGCACGGGGTTTCGGTCTACGACACTCCCTTGCGCGGGCACACGCGCGGCGAATGGGAATTCGTCTACACGCCCTTCGCGGCTCTGCTGTTCGTGCCGCTGGTGGTGCTGCACGGTACGTCGCTCACCCTGGCCGGTGCGCTCGGCAACATGGCACTGCTCGCCGGATCGGTGTGGGCCGCCTTGTCGTTGCTGGGTTTCCGCCGCGACCGGCGGCTGCTGATCGTCATCCCCGCCGCCACCGCGGTGCTGCTGTGGTGCGAGCCGACCCGCCAGACCATCGGCCTCGGCCAGGTCAATCTGCTGCTCCTGCTGCTGGTCCTGGCCGATATGACCCTGCCCGACTCCTCCCGCTGGAAAGGCGCGCTGACCGGCATCGCCGCTGGAATCAAACTCACACCCGCCTTCTTCATCCTCTACCTGCTGGTGACCGGTCGCTTCCGCGCGGCCGCCGCCGCGGCGGGCGCCTGCGCCGCCACCCTGGCAATCGGTCTGGCCGTCCTGCCGAAGGACTCCCTCACCTTCTGGAGCGGCGCCTTCGCCGACCCGGCCCGCGTCGGCGTCCCCGGCAACCCCGACAACGAATCGCTGCGCGGCCTGCTCGCCCGCTCCCTCGGCTCCGGCGGCCTCGCCCAATTGCTCTGGCCCGCAGCCGCCCTCGCCACCGCCCTGGCCTGTCAGGTCGTGGCCCGCCGCCTCTCCGCGACCGGCCAGGAACTCGCCGCCCTGACCCTGTGCGGCATGACCGCCGCCGCCATCTCCCCCTACACCTGGATTCACCACTGGGTCTGGCTCGCACCCCTGCTGATCTGCGCGGCCGACCTCGCCGTTCGCCACCGCTCGCCGCTGACCGCCGCGGCGCTGATCGCGATCTTCCTCCTCTGCTCGGGCGGTGTCTTCCCGTTCCTCGGCCTGCCCTCCGAAAGCGTTCTGCGCCTGGCGGACCCGGGCCGTTTCGCCGTCATCGCTCACAACGCCTACATCTGGCTCACCGTGGCGCTCCTGGTCGCCGCCGCGATCGCGACCCGTCGCCGCGTATCACCGAAACCGACCGCGACCTCAGCGCGGATCTCGGCTCACTCCCGGTAGCGGGCGACGAAGCGGCGCAGGATCTCCTGGGGCACGGTGATGTGCTCGCGGTGGCCGAGTTCGGTGAGGTAGTCGGCCTCGGCCGGGTCGAAATAGCCGTCGTGGCGGTAGATTTCGATGCGCAGCGCCAGGCCGTGGCCGTCGAGTTCGGGGTGGAACTGGGTGGCGTAGACATGCTCGCCGACCCGGACCGCCTGGACCGGGCAGCCGGCGGACCGGGCCAGCAGGGTCGCGCCGGGCGGGACGTCCTGGCAGGACTCCTTGTGGCCGACGAAGGCGCGGAAGGCGTCCGGCAGGCCGCGCAGCAGTGGATCGTCGTCGGCGTCGCCGGTCAGTTCGATGGTGGTCGCTCCGGGCGATTCGGCGTAGCGTCCGGTCCCGACCCGCCCGCCCAGGGCATCGGCCAGCGCGCCCAACCCGTAGCAGGCGCCCAGGTAGGGAAAGTCCCGGCGCACCACCTCGATGAGCAGCTTCCGCAGTTCGGGTTCGAAGACCCGCTGGTAGTCGTACTTGCGTTCCTCGGGGTAGCTGATATTGCTGGGCCCGCCGCCGACGATGACGGCCCAGTAGTCGTCGAGGTCGAGATCGGGCATGCCGCGATTCATCTCGACCCGTGTCACCTCCTGCGGCGTGAGACCGCCCGCGTCGAGGATCGCTTCATACTCCTGGTCGGAGGCCGCTTGCTCGGGTCGCAGCTGCAACAGCAGACAAGGCTTCGCCATCACCACATTGTCGATGGCTCTGGTACAGTCGGCGTACCTCATCAGATATTTCTCAAAAAACAAAGTACGTGTAACCGCCGGTTGCACGTACTTTGTTTTTAGGCCCTCGCACGGCCGTACTCCGGATCAGTGATCACGATGGGCGACCAACTGAGCCAATGCGGTCAGATCATCCGACACCAGATCACCGGGCAATGCCGCGAAAGCCGCTTCCAACGCCGTCGACGCCCGCCGCAGCGTGCGCTGCTTGCCACCCGCCCGCTCGACCAGCTCCGCGGCCCGCGCCGCACGTGCCGTGGTCAACGGATGGCGGGTGCGGTAGAGCCGAGCCAACTCGCGACCCGCGGCCGTGCCCGATTCCAGCGCGCACACCACCGGGAACGACTGCTTGCGATGGATGAGATCGCTGTACGCGGGTTTCCCCGTGACCTCCGGATCGCCCCAGATGTCGATGAAGTCGTCGACCAGCTGGAAGACCAGGCCCAGTTCCGCGCCGAACGTGTGCATCGCCGACACCACGCGCTCGTCGGCCCCGGCGCACAGCGCACCCAGCGCGCAGGCGCAGCCGAGCAACGCGCCGGTCTTGCCGGCGGCCATGCCCAGGTACTCGTCGACGGTGACGGCGGCCCGGGTCTCGAAGTCGCAGTCCGCGTACTGCCCGTGGCACAGGTCGACCGTGGCCCGGGTCAATCGGATGACCGCCTCCGCGGTGACCGTCTCCGGCACGCCGTCGCACAGCGCGCCGAGCGCCACCGCCTGCAGCGCGTCGCCGAGCAGGGTCGCGGTGGTCTCACCCCAGACCCGCCACACCGTGGGACGGCCGTGGCGGAAGGCGTCGCAGTCCATCACGTCGTCGTGGACCAGCGAGAAGTTGTGCAGCAGTTCGACCGCGGCCGCCGCGTGCACCGACTTGCCCGGATCTCCGCCGCACGCGGTCGCGGCCGCGAAAGTGAGCGCCGGGCGCAGTGCTTTGCCCTGCACGCCGGTGACGGCCGTTCCCTCGGGATCGCACCAGCCGAAGTGGTACCCGGCCATCAGGTCCAGCGGCTCGGTCAGGCCACTGACCGCGGTCCGCAACACCGGGTCTATGGCCGCTCTGGCCTCGCTCAATTGTCTACGGGCTCTTCGCTCCGCGGTCGCGTCGAGTGGGCGCATTATGGATTCGGCTGCCCGGGCACGGGATTCGTCGTGTCCGGCGTGGGCGGCCACGGCCGGTCGGGACAGCCCCCACCGGCGCTTGCCCTCCCCGTGCGCTCCCACGGTGAAACGGATCGGTTTCGACGCTCGCATAATCGGCCCCGCTCTCTCGGACACGGTTACCGCAGCCACCCGGTGGCAGCTGGGTAGCAATGCTCAGAAGAACCCCATCGTCCCATCGGAAACTGAAACCCGGGGGTTGCCTGCGAATTTCAGTTCGGCAACGGTGCACTCTTGGGCGTGGTCAGGTCAGCGGCAGCCCGTGTTCGAGCGCCTCGGCCGGTGCGCTGGTGTAGCGGGCGGCCTGGTAGTGGTAGTCGTGGTTGGCGCGCACGTAGACGGTGTAATTCGCGGCGGTGGCGAGGGCGTCGGCGCGTTCGCGGCCGGTGATGCCGGCGTCGTCGAGTTCGGTGGGCAGGCGCTCGACCGCGTCGGTCATGCGCGCCACGCACTCGGACAGCATGCCGTTCACCAGTTGCCGGGCCTGATCTCGATCGTGGCCGTGGTGATACTGCGCCAGCAGCACCGAGTTGTACAGATAGCCGGACGCCTCGTCGGAGGCGACCGACAGCACGTCGTTGAACAGGCCCATGTGCTCGACGGCCGCGGCGCGCAGACTGCGCATGGCGGGCAGGTGCCGGGTCGCCGGGCTCAGGTCGACGCCCTCGGCGCGCTCGCTGATATCGAGGAACACGAACAGCGCCACGCCGTCTCGCCGATGCGCGCGGTAGTCCTCGAGGTCGGGGAGATTGCCGGAGAGCCGTCCGACGCTCTCGGCGTAGTAGGTCCACAGCCAGTCCCGGATCTCGCCGCGCACGCTCTCACGCCACGCCGGGGACCGGCCCTGGCACAGCCGTTTCCACAGTTCGGCCAACGCGATCGCGAGCACGCCGGACGGCTTGTCGATACCGTCCAGTACGGCTTCGATGGCGAGGATCGCCGCCAAACACCGCTGCGGCTCAGGGATTTCGATATCGAACTGGTCGTCCACGATGAAGGCCCACGCGGTGTACTGGCTCAGTAGCGTGAGCTCCTCGGCGCTCGCGCGCGGGCACCACAGCGCGTACATACGGGCCGGTCGGGTCCGTTCCATGCGCCGTCGAGTGGGCTCGGTCGGCACCAGCGAGTAGGCTTCCAGCCAGGCCCACATTCCCGCTTCCGCTTGCGGCTCCGCGGGATTGAGCCCCGCCGGGCCGAACGGCATGAAGACTTCGAGAGCTTCCATACGAAACTGCCTACCCCCCAACTAATTACCCGAGGACATCGTAACGATAGCGGCATCTCGGACGTTTGCACTCGCATCTGGAATCCCAGTCAGTAGGAATCTGCGGGCCGCCTGACCTCGCGCGGCCCTCCCACGATCCGTTTCGCTACCCGGGCGTGGCGTCGCGGACGCTGGTGATCCGCCGCAGCCCCTCCGCGAGTTCGCTTCCGCTGGGGGCGGTCTCGCCGTCGATCAGCGATTGTGCGGCGATCCCGATGAGCAGCGCCTGGTACAGCGCGCCGACCGACC
The DNA here is from genome assembly GCF_042732555.1 of Nocardia sp. NPDC059764. Taxonomy (NCBI): domain Bacteria; kingdom Bacillati; phylum Actinomycetota; class Actinomycetes; order Mycobacteriales; family Nocardiaceae; genus Nocardia; species Nocardia sp. NPDC059764. The sequence continues at coordinate 6,228 of NZ_JBHWHH010000171.1, read as the reverse complement.
GTCCGGCATCATCCCCCTCATCGCCCCCGAACAACCGGGCCAGTCCCGCCCGGGCGTCCTCCGTCCGCTCCGCGATGATTGCCTTCCGCAATCTGAACGTGCGCCTGGTCCCCTACCTGCCCTGGCGCGGACTGATCGGCGGCGCCCGCAGAAGGTGGCGCGGACCATTGCGGTCAAGGATTGCCGGATCGGGGACCCGTACCCGTCCTCGGGCCTAGCTGCTGCCGAAGGGGGCAGGCGTGCGCATCTTGACGCCCTCCGGCGAGTTGTAGTCGAGAATCGTGACCGTCATCGATGAGGTTTGGGTGCCTTGGGTGGCGGTGAGGGTGTAGGTGCCCGCATTCTGAGGGGTCCACGGGGTCTTGTAGGTGCACCCGCACAAGCCCCCGGTGTTGATCGGGGGTGTGTCGAGGGCGGTGCCGTCGACGGTGAAGATGACCGGTGTGGTGGTGTCGGCCAGGTGCCAGGCCGAGACGAGGCAGGTTTCGGTGGTCAATCGGCAGCCGAATCCGTCGGGGCTACCGGTGATCGTCTCAATGGTGAGGGTGCCCGCGTTGGCAGTTCCGGTCGACAGCGAGATCGCTGCCATCAGCGATGCGGCCGTGATCGCAGCTCCGCGCATGATCGTGGTCATTCCACTCCGATCACGGGGCAGTCGTGGGCGCCGCTGCCGGAGCAGGCCATATGCCCCAGGAACACCGAGAGATGCTTGAACACCGCTGCGGGTGAGTTGTTGTCGATGATCTGGAGCGAGATCGACTGGGACGCGCTGCCCTGCTGACCGGTGATCGTGTACAGACCCGCGGTCTGCGGAGTCCAGGTGGTCTCGACGGTCCCGCGCCCAGGGGTGGTGGCGTCCGTCGAGGGCGCACTGGTCACCAGCACCTTGCCGTTGACGCTGATCGTGACCGGCGTCGACAGGTCGAATACCCAGGCTCGGACGCCGCACTGCTGTGCTGTCGCCTGGCAGGCGAGTACGTCGGGACCGCCGCCCACATTGAGGATGACGGATTCCGTTGCGGCCGTCGCCATTCCCGTGGCGGCCTGCACTGCCGCCGTCAGCGTTGCTCCCGCCGCGGCGTAGAGGGCGGCCTTCTTGCTTGTCATGAGCGAGAGTATTTGTGACTCACTCTTATTTCACAAGGTTGCCGGAGCCCCCTCTTCTTGGGGATTGCCTGCCGTCAATCGGACTCGCCCCCAATATCTTTCGGAAATGGCAAGATCAACGACGACCCTGGGCGTACGGTGGCCCACCGTCCCTGAAGAGTTATCGGCCATACCCGGAGGCAGCATGTTGTCCCTGCAGGAGATTTCGGACCGCATGGAAATACAGGACCTCATGGTCCGCTATTCCCACGCCGTGGACACCCACCAGTGGGACATGCTGGACGAGATCTTCACCCCGGACGCCCACATCGATTACACCGCCATGGGCGGCCCGGCCGGTGACCTGGAATCCACCAAGAAATTCCTCGCCACGGTCATGCCCAACTTCTCGGCGTTCCAACACATGATCAGCAATTCCTCCATCCGCGTCGAAGGCGACAACGCCACCGCGCGGACCATGTGCCACAACCCGATGATGGTCGGCGCCGCCGACGGCGAACGCCGTCTCATGCTGTGCGGCCTCTGGTACCACGACACCTTCGTCCGGGTCGACGGCGAGTGGCGGATCAAGCAGCGCGTCGAGGAGAAGAGCTATATGTTCGTCGCTCCGGACGCGGTGCCGCCCACCAGCTGATCGAACAGATCGCGGTAGCCGCGGAATGCCGTGCGCAGCGCCTCGGTGTCGGCGGCTTCGCCGCGCGCCCACTCGCTTTCGAGTTGCTCACGGCGGCGCGAGCACTGATCGGTGAGTTGCTCGAGCGCGTCGCCCACGAGCGCGTCCGCACGCGACACGGCGTCCTTGGGATCATCGACGAAACCGGCCTGGATATCGCGCCACTGATCGCGCAGCCGCCCGGGGTCGCCGTTGGAGTGCGAGCTGCCATCGCCGTCGCGGTTGTCACGTCCGGCCAGATCGGTAGCTTGGATGTCGTCGCGCGCGCCAGGTTCGGCCGCCCGGATATTGTCGTGCGGGTTCGGATTCACGGTCATGTCAATGTGCCTTACTGCTGGTGGCGGGATGTGCCGTGCTGATCGCCGCCGACCAGTTCGGAGAACACCTCGCGGTAGTCGACGATGGCCACGCGCATGTCCTCGGTGGATGCCTCACCGTGTCCGGCGCGCGCGGCGACCTCGTGGGCGGCGCGGAACCGGCCCAGAGGGCGTGAGTGTTCCACCGATAGATCGGCCACTTGTTGGTCGTAGTTCTCGTTCGGGTAGCCGCGATCGGTCATCGCCTGCGTGACGAGGCGGTCGGCCGCGTCGAGTGCGCCGCCGGGATCGTCGATGAACTGCTCCTGGATGTGGGTCCAGGCCGCGTCGTAGCGCTGTTTCTCTTCTGGCGACAGTTCCCGCAGATCCAGGTCGTCGTGGCGTTTTTCACGGTCTGTCAGTTCCTGCTCGGCGTCCTTGCGGGTCGGCGCCGCGGCCACGGTCCGGTCGTATTCGGGTCCGAACCGACGCTGTAGCTGCCGACTGCGTCTGCGCGGCCCGAGCACCGCCGCGAGTAACAACACCACGATCACCGCCGCGGCGACGATCACTGCGATCCATGCTCCGCTCGACATTCGATCCTCCTGGTCGAGTCCGTTTCCCCGTTGGCGTAATGCCTCGGAATCGGCACTTCAAACCCGGTGGGCCGGAACCGGTGAAGGCTGCGCAGCGACGCCGGACGATTTACTCCGCGGACTGCGGTGAATGCGGCCCGCGCGGTGCGACCGCGCGCCATCATGGGATATCGCTCGGTCCGGAGGCACCGCGAGGAGTTTGCGCCATGACACAGCTGCCCGCCGCGTCGCATCAGCGTGCGGAGTTGGAGAAGGCTTGGGAGCGGTGGACCACGTCCACCCCCGGCCGTCCGCCCGGCGCCCAGGTGGCGTTGCGCGGCGAGGTGGCCGCGTCGTGGGAGCGGTCGCTGCGCACGGTGGATCCGACGCGGGCTGTCGCCCCGGGAACCGACCGCGACGAATTGGGTTCGCGCTGGGCCGAATCGCCGCTGCGCACCCCGGTCACCGAGATGGCGGGCGAGCTGCGGGCGCTGACCGAGGACTCGGGCATGATCGCGGTGGTCACCGACGAGGCCGGGACCGTGCTCTTCAGTTGCGGCGACCGGTCGGTGCGGCGGCGGGCCGAATCGGTGAACCTCGCCCCCGGCGGCTGCTGGGACGAGCCCTACATGGGGACCAGCGGCATCGCCCTGTCCCTGCACAGCGGCCGCCCCTCCCAGGTCTGGGCCGCCGAGCATCTGGTCGAGGCATTGCACGGCTGGGTCTGCTACTGCGCGCCGATCCGCGCCGCCGACGGCCGCCAATTGGGCGTGCTCGATCTATCGACGTACTGGGACCGCTCGCATCCGCTGATCCTCACCACCGTCCGAGCCCTGGTGACCGCCATCGAATCCCGAGTGCACGCCGAACAGCAACGCCCCCCGGCCACGCCCCGCCTCGAAGCGCTGGGTGTCCCCCGGCTGTACCAGCAGGGCCGCCAGGTCTCGATGCGGCCGCGGCAGCTCGAGATCCTGACTCTGCTGGCGCTTGAACCCGAGGGCTTCACGCCGGAACGCTTGCACGAGGCCGTCTATGGCGACCGGTCGGTGTCGTCGAGCACGCTCAAATCCGATGTCTCCCGCCTGCGCGCCGCCACCGACGGCCGCATCGCCGACCGCCGCTACATGCTCACCGAACCCCTCGCCTGCGACGCCGTCGAACTGCTGGCCGCGCTCGAGGCGGGCGACCTGACCACGGCGGTGCGGCTGTATCGCGGTCCGCTGCTGCCGGATTCGGATGTCCCGGGCATCGTGCAGTGGCGCGAGCACCTCGACGTCTGTCTGCGCACGGCCGTGCTGGCCGACCACAATCCCGAGCACGCCCTGCGTTTCGGTCAGCGCTGCCCCGACGACATCGAGATCCACGAGCACGCCCTGCGCCTGCTCCCCCACGGCGACAGCCGCCGCGCGCTGGCGACCGCCCGTCTGCACACCGCGTTGCGCTAGCGGCACCGCGGCGCGTGCAAGGTTGCACAGCGTGTCCCGCATCCGAAATGTCCGATACCGCAGCTGATTCCGCAGGTACCGACGCGGCAACGTTCCGCCAACCCGGTGCCAACCACCCGCCAACCTTCGCGGTTCATAGTGGCCCCCGTCACCGCAGATAATGCGATCAGGAGCCGCGCCATGATCTTCGCCAAACCAGGCACAGAAGGCAGCATCGTCAGCTTCAACCGCCGCTATGACAACTTCATCGGCGGCGAGTGGAAAGCGCCGATCGAGGGCCGATACTTCGAGAATCCCTCCCCGATCGACGGCGAGACCTTTTGTGAAGTAGCGCGTTCCAGCGCGGCGGACATCGACATGGCCCTGGAGGCCGCGCACCGGGCGGCCGAATCCTGGGGCGCCACCTCGGTGACGGATCGTGCCAACATCCTCAACAAGATCGCCGACCGGATCGAGGCGAACCTGGAGCGCCTCGCCGTCGCCGAAACCTGGGAGAACGGCAAGCCGGTCCGCGAAACCCTCGCCGCCGACCTGCCTTTGACGGTCGACCACTTCCGCTACTTCGCCGGCGCGATCCGCGCGCAGGAGGGTCACCTCTCCCAGATCGACGCCGACACCGTCGCCTATCACTTCCAGGAACCCCTCGGCGTGGTCGGGCAGATCATCCCGTGGAACTTCCCGATCCTGATGGCCGCCTGGAAGCTGGCGCCCGCGCTGGCCGCCGGCAACTGCGTCGTCATCAAGCCCGCCGAGCAGACCCCCGCCTCGCTGCTGCTGGTGATCGAGCTCATCGCGGACCTGCTGCCGCCCGGAGTCGTCAACGTGGTCAACGGTTTCGGCGTGGAGGCGGGTAAGCCGCTGGCGTCGAGCCCGCGCGTGGCCAAGGTCGCCTTCACCGGCGAGACCACCACCGGGCGGCTGATCATGCAGTACGCCAGCGAGAACATCATCCCGGTGACCCTCGAACTGGGCGGCAAGAGCCCCAATATCTTCTTCCCCGACGTGCTTTCGGCCGACGACGACTTCCTCGACAAGGCCGTCGAGGGTTTCGTGATGTTCGCGCTGAACCAGGGCGAAGTGTGTACTTGCCCGTCCCGGGCGCTCATTCATTCGTCGATCTACGACGAGTTCATGGCCCGCTGCATCGAGCGGACCAAGGCCATCAAGGGCGGCAATCCGCTCGACGACGCGACCATGATCGGCGCGCAGGCCAGCAACGACCAGTACGAGAAGATCCTCTCCTACATCGATATCGGCCGTCAGGAGGGCGCGAAAGTGCTCACCGGCGGCGAGATGCGCAAGGTGGAGGGTTTCCCCAATGGGTACTACATCGAGCCGACGATCTTCGAGGGCCGCAATGACATGCGGATCTTCCAGGAAGAGATCTTCGGACCGGTGGTAGCGGTGGCCCGCTTCGACAACGAGGTCGAAGCGGTAACCATCGCCAACGACACGCTCTACGGCCTCGGCGCCGGCGTGTGGAGCCGTGACGGCGGCATCGCCTACCGGGTGGGCCGGGCGTTGAAAGCCGGTCGGGTGTGGACGAACTGCTACCACGCCTATCCCGCGCACGCGGCCTTCGGCGGCTACAAGAAGTCCGGCATCGGCCGCGAGAACCATCGCATGATGCTCGACCACTACCAGCAGACGAAAAACCTGCTCGTGTCCTATTCCCCGAAGAAACTCGGATTCTTCTGAACCGGGGGGCGATATGACGGCGGGTCCGGTATCCCGGGTGACCATCACCGAGGCCGCGGCGGATGTGCTGCAACGGCTCATCGACCACAACGGCCCGGTGATGTTCCACCAGTCGGGCGGCTGCTGCGACGGCAGCTCCCCGATGTGCTACCCCCTGGGCGAATTCCGAGTGGGCGCGGCCGATGTACTACTCGGCCGCGTCTTCCCGGACACGGCGTTCTGGATGAGCGCCGACCAGTTCGAATATTGGCGCCACACCCACCTCACCGTCGACGTGGTCCCCGGCCGCGGTGGCGGCTTCTCCCTCGAAGCGCCCGAGGGTGTCCGATTCGTCATCCGGTCACGCCTGTTCACTGATGCCGAGACAGCGGTGCTGGAAGCGGCTCCTGCCCCGCTCCGCGGCAACGAACTGGCCGGATGAAAGAGGGTGGCGC
>NZ_JBHWHH010000170.1:0-15933 GCF_042732555.1 Nocardia sp. NPDC059764 | reverse complement strand
CTGTGAGGAAGCTCAGAAGCCGCGCAGGCGGTCCGGGGTGATGCGGACCGGGACGGAGTAGTCGGCGAAGAACTCGTCGCGGGTCATGCCGATCTCGACCAGGCCCTTGGCGTACTTCTCGACGTAGGCGTCGAGCTCGGCGGGGGCCGGGTCGGTGGTGTCGACGCGGGCGGGGCCGTTGAAGACCACGACCTGGCCGCCGCTGGCGGTGCTGTTGAGGTTCAGCGACACCCGCGGGTCGGCGGCGATATTGCGGAGCTTGGGGGTGCCGGGCTGGGTGAAGATCAGGAACTCACCGTTGGCCCACTGGAACCAGACCGGGTTGGGTTGCGGCGTACCGCTGGGGCTCACGGTGGTCAGCCAGACGATGCCATCCTCCGCCAGACGTTTGGTGACCAGGGCACCGAATTCGGTGTCGGTGTCGATGAGCGGCGAGGAAGCGGACATGCGGTCTCCTTGCGAGGTGTGGGTCGGTTCGATCCATGACGGTCAACGCCCCACTGTCCGTGGGCATTCCGCGTTTCAGACGATCTTTTCGGGCCACAGTCCGGTGCCGTCGCCGAGCAGCATGGCCTCGGCCACCGCTTCGTCGATGACCTGCCGGGTCTGCCGGTCGGTGGTGATGCGGGCGAACTCGGCCACCGAGACGCGATGGCCGGTGTCGGTGATGGCGCCCTCGCGGTCGAATTCGGCGGCGAACCGTTCGGGGCCGAGCGCGGTGCGGGCCCGGGCGGTGATGCGGTCGACGTCCATGCGCTCACCGCTGGCCAGGGGCGCGCCGGTGGAGGCCCGGGCCTTGGTCGCCGCGCCGAGCAGGCGGGCGGCCCGCTCGTAGTCCTCGATCATCACCGCGGCCCCGGCCAGTCCCTCGACGGCCAGGGCCACGGCCCGGATGTCACCGGCGACGGAGGCTGCCGACAGGCTCTCGGTGTGCAGGGTGCGGGCGGCGTCGGCGTCGCCGCGCAGTTCGGCGATGAAGCCGAGTTCGGCCAGCACCAGCGCGACCCCGTTGTGGGCCTCGATGGCGGCGAGCCAGCCCAGCCACCGGTTGAGGTGCTTCTCGGCGTCCTCCAACCGGCCCTGCCGCCGCGCGCTCAGGCCCAGCCCGATCTCGGCGAACCCCTCTCCCAGCCGGTTGGCGTGGCTCACCGCGAGCCGCATGGCCCGGTGATGGAGTTCGTCCGCGGTCCGGAATTCGCCGCGCAGCAGGGCGATTCGACCCAACAGCGCGAGTTTGTGGGAGGTCTCGGTCCAGAGCCCGAGTTCCTCCACGATCTGCAGTCCCTCGTAGTGCAGGTCGTTGGCCTCGTCGTAGCGGCCCTCGAATTCGGCGAGCACCGCCAGCGCCTCGATGGCCTTGAGCCGGCCCCAGCGGTCGCCGACCTCATCGAAGATGGCCGCGCTCATCTGCGCGTGGTCGCGGACGGTGGCGAGGTCGCTACGGGCGGTGTTCTGGGCGGCGCGCAGGCTCAGCGAGGCCGCGATGCCCCAGTTGTCGTCGAGGGTCCGGAAGGCGGCCAGTGCCCGGCCGACCCGGTCCTGGCTCTCGGGCAGCGCGCCGGAATACCACTGGGCGTAGCCGAGAAACCATTCGCTGCGCGCGAGCGCCCGCAGTTCGGTGTCGCTCTCGTCGCCGTCGAGGGCGGGTGAGGGGCTGACCAGCTGCCCGGCCTCCCCGATGAGCAGGGCCATGCCGGCCCGCCAGCGCAGGATGGTCGCGCGTTCGACCGGGCGCAGCTGCCCGGCCATGGCGCTGACCGCGGACAGGTAGCGGTGCGCCTCGATGAGCCGTCCGCGCAGGAAGCCGAACCAGATCAGCGAGTTGACCAGTCGCATGGCGAGCCGGGCATTGCGGCACACGATGGCGAAGTCGGCGGCCTTCCGGATATTGGGCGACTCCACGTCGAGCTGTTCGAGCCAGCGGCGCTGGTCGGGCCCGTGCAGTTCGGCGCTGGCGTGTTCGCCGCGGTCGGCGTAGTGCATGGCGTGCCGCAGCCGCAGTTCCAGCAGGGTGCCGGTGTCCTCGAGGTATTCGACGCAGTAGGCCGCGATCGATTCCAGCAGCCGGTAGCGGGGGCCGTGCCGCGATTCCTGCATGACCACCAGGGACTGGTCGACCAGCCGGGTGAGCACGGCGAGGATCTCACCGTCCTCGCCGGGATCGCGGATGAGGGCGCGGGTGGCCGCGAGCGAGCAGTCCTCGGCGTGAACGGCCAGCCAGCACAACACATTCCGTTCGACGCGCGACAGCGGCGCCCAGCTCCAGTCGATGGCGGCGCGCAGCGTGCGGTGCCGGTCCGGGGAGTCCCGGAAGCCGCCTTCGAGGACCTGGAAGCGCCGGTCGAGCTGGACGAGCAGTTCGTGCACCCCGAGTACACGGACCTTGGTCGCGGCGAGTTCGATGGCGAGCGGAATGCCGTCGAGGCGACGGCAGATGGCGATGATGTCGTGGATATTGGATGCGTCGACCCGCAGGCCGGGCGCCCGGGCGGCGAAGAGCTGGACCGCGCTGGCGGTGGCGAGCGATTCGGGTCCGGTGGTGTCGGCGGGCGGCAGATCCAGGGGTTCGACGGCGCTGATCCGTTCGCCGCGGACGGCCAGGGGCGCGCGGCTGGTCGCCAGGATCCGGCAGTTCGCCGATTCGGCGAGGATCGCTTCCACCAGGTGGGCCGCCGCCTCGACGACGTGCTCGCAGTTGTCGAGCACCAGCAGGGCGCGGCGCGCCCGCAGGAACGCCACCACCCGGTCCACCGAGTTGAGGCCCGACAGCGACTTGCCGCCCGATCCGGGTGGCGCGTTGACGTCTACGGTCAGCACCGACAGCACCGCGTCCGCCAGCACTTCCGGCCCGTGCGAGCGGTCCAGGGCGTCGAATTCGACCAGCCAGATGCCGTCCACGAAGCTGTCGACCAGACTGTGCGCCACCGCCAGGGCGAGCCGGGACTTCCCGACGCCGCCGGGGCCCACCAGGGTGACGAGCCGATCCGAGGCGATGTCGGCCCGCACCTCGTGCACCGCCGCGTCCCGCCCGATCAGCGCGTTGGGCGGGGAGGGCAGGTTGTGCCCGAAGGTGCGGCCCGCCACCAGAACCGGTTCGGGTTGCAGGTCGGCGCGCTGTTCGAGGATGGCGCGGTGCAGGTCGACGAGTTCGCGGCTGGGGTCGGCGCCGCGGGTCTCGGCGAGCAGGGCGCGCAGTTCGTTGAAGCTGTCGAGGGCGTCGGCGGCGCGGCCGGAGCGGTAGAGCGCGCGCATCTGGATGGACCGCAGGCGTTCCCGCAGCGGGTGTTCGCGGACCAGTTCGTTGATCTCGGCGATGAGCGTGCGGTGTTCGCCGAGTTCGAGGCGGGCTTCGACGAGTTCGCTGCGGGCGGCGATGCGGGTCTCGTTCAGTGAGGCGGAGCTCTCCTCGCCGAAGGGCAGGTCGATGAAGTCGGCGAAAGCGGGTCCGCGCCACAGCGCGAGCGCCTCGCGCAGCAGGTCGGCCCGTACCCGCAGGTCGGTCGAATGCTGGGCGCGCGCAACGATGTCCAGGAATCGGGTGGAGTCCAGCCGGTGCGGTTCGACCCGGAACAGATAACCGGCGGGGGTGGTGACGATATGTTCTCGGCCGCCCGGCTCGGCCTGTTCGAGGGCCCGGCGAAGCTGAGAAACCTTGGTGTGCAACGATCGGGTCGGATTGGTGGGCGTGGATGCGGGCCACAGGTCCTCGATCAGCCGGTCGGTGGAGACCGGGACCCCGACATGGGCGATGAGATCGGCGAGCAGCGCCCGCACCAGCGACTCCGGTATCGACACCGGGTCGCCCAGATCCGTAGCGACCTCCAACGACCCCAATACCGCGAACTGCACGACTCGATCCTATCTAATTCACTTTTCAATCACGTGATCGGAAACCCTCACGGCCCCTGCGGAAGTGGGCCCGAAGCGAACCCGAAGGGCCTTCCGACAGAATGGTCCCGAACGATCGACCAAGGCCACGACGGCGAGGGAAGGGATCGCCGCCAGGGCCCGATTGTTCATGTCGTGCGTGTCACGATCGGCGTTAATCCGCGCCGGTCAGGTCTGGCCGCTCGGGCCTGGGGAGGACGCCGGGGCCGAGACCGACACCGCACCAGCGCCTCCATTGCCGTAGGCGCTCGGACAACAGGGTTCCGCCAGTGTCCCAGGACCCCTGCCGCTCCGCCGCGCATCCCCGCCGACCGCCGAAATTGGTTGGCGCCGTGCGCGTCCGGAAACCGGACGTCCGTGATTCAGCACCGTCAGGGACCAAAGTACCAGGGGATATCGTGTTGTTCAGCCTTCTCGGACCGCTCGAGGTCCGGCACCAGAACCAGCCATTGCGACTCGGTGGCGTGAAACAGCGGGCAACCCTCGCGTACCTACTTCTGCATCCCAATACCGTCGTCCCGGCCAGCCGACTGCTCGGCGCCCTGTGGCCCACCGAAACCATGCCCACCTCGGCCCGCAAGATCCTGCACAACGCGGTGTGGTCGCTACGAAATCTGTTCCCGGAGGACAACAGTGGACCGATCGCGCTGATCCGGCGCCCGCCGGGGTACGTGCTCGAGGTCGACACCGACCTCATCGACCTGCATCGCTTCTATCGCCTGGCCGACAGCGGACGCGCCGCGGCCCTGGCCGAGGACCTGGACACCGCCGCCGCTCGCCTGACCGAATCGCTGTCGCTGTGGCGCGGTTCGCCGCTGTCCGATCTCACCGAGCACGGGGTCGACTGGCCCGAGCTCGCCGCCGCCGCGGACGCCCGGATGTCGGTGTCGGAGGACCTGTTCGAGATCGAGCTGGCGCGCGGCAACCACGCCCGGGTGGTGGACGCGCTCAGCGCGCTGGCCGATTCCGGGCAACTGCGGGAACGCTCCTGCGGGCAGCTCATGCTGGCGCTGTACCGTGGCCGCCGCCCCTCGGACGCGCTGGCCGTCTACACCGCCTGGCGCAATGCCCTGATCGAGAACTACGGGCTGGAACCGGGTTCGGAGCTGCAGACGTTGCAGCAGGCCATCCTGAACCAGAGCCCGTCGCTGCTGCTGCCGGACACCGAACCGGTGCGGCCCGCGCCGGTGGTGGTCGCCCCGGCCGACCGGGTGACCCGCTCCACGGTGCTGTCGGTCCGGATCGAGGCGGGTGGGCCGGACGCGTCCGAGGACAACCCGACCATGGGCGAACGCTATCTTCCGGCGATCCGGGCGACCGCGGAGTCATTGGGCGGCACGGTGGTCGGCGTCATCGGCTCCACGGTGATGACGGCGTTCCCGGAGCCGTGCGAGGTGGCCGAGGTGGTGGCCGCCGCGATTCGGCCGCACGAGTGGATCACCGGGGCGCGCACCGAGTTCGGGTCGCGGCTGGAGCCGCGGTTCCGGGCCGCGGTCGTGACCGGTGAGGCCGAAGGCCGTGTCCCCCGGGCGTATTCCGATCTGCGCACCTCGAGCCGGTACGCCGACCTGTTCGACGCATGCGACCGGCTGTTGCTCGACGCGCCCACCGGCTCGGTGACCGTGTGCGATCGCACCCGTCGCGAGTCCGAGACCGAGATCCGATATCGGCAGCGCCCGACCGGGCACTGGTACGCGGCGGGCCTGGAGGTCGCGAACGATTCCGATGCCGAGACCGATCCGGATGTGCGGATGCTGCTGGGTCTGCGCGAGCGGGTCCAGCATCGGGCGGCCTCGCATCTGGTGGCGGTGGTGGCTCCGGCCGCGACCAGTGCCCGGCGGGTGGCGCGCGCGTTCCGCTCCACCGTGCGCGCGCGGTGCGATGCCGAGCTGATCCTGTGCGCCCGTTTCGGTGACGGGGATCGACTCGACACCCATCGCGCGATGCTGGCCGCCGCGTGCGGTTTCCAGGTGGGTGACGCGCCCGCGAGCATCGCGGCGCGGCTGGCCGAGGCGGCGGGTCATCCGCTGCGTCCGCCGGTGGCGGCGCGCAAGCTGGCCGAGGCCCTGTACCCGCTGGCCACCGGAACCCAGTCCGAGGATCCGGCGCAGATCCGGCAGATGCTCACCGCCTGGACCGAATTGCTGTGCGCCAAGGCGGGTCTGGGTCCGATGACCCTGATCTTCGAGGACGCCCATCTGGCCGACCACGCCAATCTGGACTTCCTCGAGACCCTGCTCGACAGCGCCGAGTGCGCGCCGCTGCTGGTGGTGCTCACCGGTGAGGGTTCGCTGGCGCACGGCCGTTTCGCGCGCATCGCGGGCACCCGCGAGTCCACACTCATCACCTCCGATCTGCGGCCCGGTCGCCGGCCCGCGCAGCGGCGGCGTCCGGCCGCGCTGCTCACCACCACCGCCGACCGGCATCCGGCGGCCTTCGCCGCCAGCTGATCCGACCTGCCCTCCGCGGCAACCACATTCGACGAGGAAGTGACCTGATGACCGAATCGCTGTTGATCCGCCCGGACGACGCGCGCTATCGCGGGCTGATCTCCGGTTCCAATACCCGATGGGTGGGCACACCCGACTACATCCGCCTGGCACTGAACACCGAGCAGGTCGTCGAGGCCCTGCAGCAGGCGGTCGACGACGAGCTGCGCGTGGTGGTGCGCAGCGGCGGCCACTGCGACGAGGACTTCACCGCCCATGGCAAGGTGCGGGCCGTCATCGACGTATCCGCCTTGGACGCCGTGTATTTCGACGCGCAGATGGGCGCGTTCTCGGTCGGAGCCGGCGCGACCCTGGGCCGGGTCTATTCGACGCTCTACAAGCGCTGGGGCGTCACCCTGCCCGGCGGCACCTGCCCGACGGTCGGCGCGGGCGGGCATGTGGCCGGCGGCGGCTACGGCGCGCTGTCGCGGCTGCACGGGCTGATCGTGGATCACCTGTACGCCATCGAGGTGGTGGTGGTGGATTCCGACGGCCGGGTGCGTCCGGTCGTCGCGACCCGGGCGGCCGACGACCCCCACCGCGACCTGTGGTGGGCGCACACCGGTGCGGGCGGCGGCAATTTCGGCATCGTGACCCGCTACTGGTTCCGCTCCCCCGAGGCCACCGGTGACGACCCGGCGCGCCTGCTGCCCGCCCCGCCCGCCGAGCTCATCGTCTCCGATGTCTCGTGGTCGTGGGACGAGCTGGACGAGGCCGGATTCGCCCGCCTGGTCAGCAATTTCGGGGCCTGGCACGAACGCCACTCGGGTCCGGAGTCCGCGCACCTGAGCCTGTTCAGCCAGCTCAAGCTCCAGCACCGGTCGGCGGGTTCGTTCCGGATGAGCACCCAGATCGACGCCGACGAGCCCGGCGCCGAACAGACCATGGACGCGTTCCTGGCCGCGATGGCCGAGGGCACGGGCGCGACCTATACGGTCAACGACCGCAGCCGGGTGCCGTGGTTCTATGCGGTGAAGGAGTGGTTCGGCTTCGTGGAGGCCGCGGTGGCGCGCTGGAAGGTGAAGTCCACCTATATGCGCCGGTCGCTGCCCGAGCCGCAGCTGGACGCGCTGTACCGGCAGCTGACCCGCGAGGACTACCCGCACCCGTTCGCCATGGTGGCCCTGGTCAGCTATGGCGGCCGGATCAATGCGGTGGAGTCGCAAGTGACCGCTGCCGCGCAACGGGATTCGATCATCAAGATGCTGTACGTGACCCTGTGGACGGATCCGTCGGAGGACGAGCGGCACGATCGCTGGATTCGCGAATGCTATGCCGACGTGTACGCGGCGACCGGTGGCGTGCCGGTGCCGGGTGAGGTGACCGACGGCTGCTTCATCAACTACGCCGACGCCGATCTGGCCGACCCGGCCCTGAACGACTCGGGCGTGCCGTGGCACCGCCTGTACTTCAAGGACAACTACCCGGCCTTGCAGGCCGCGAAGGCGAAATGGGATCCGCGCGAGGTGTTCTCGCACGGTCTGTCCATCCGGGCATGAGAAAAGGTCCCGAGGGGCGGCCACGCTGCCGCTCATCGGGACCCCGGGTCAGCGGGACTGACCCCGATGCCGCCACGAGATGGGCGGCTGCTGTGCGGGCGCGGGCAGGGTCCAGGCCGCCGCCCGGACCGCCGCTTTCCGCCGCGCCGGTGGGGTGACGGCGGTCAGGGCCAGGACCAGGGCGACGAGTTCGTCGTCGCCCGGTCGGCCCGATTCCACCGCCAGCACCCCGGTCTCGTCCGCGAGTGCCCTCGTCCCGCCGCTCATGCGGGCGGGTTCCCGTGCTTGCGGGCCGGGATGGGCGCGTGTTTGGCGGCGAGCATGGCCAGGCTGTCGATGAGCACGGCGCGGGTGTCGGCGGGGTCGATGACATCGTCGACCAGGCCGCGTTCGGCGGCGTAATAGGGATGCATCAGCTCCTGCTGGTATTCCTTGATCCGTTGCGCCCGAACCAGTTCCGGTTCGGGCGCGGAGCCGATCTCGCGCCGGAAGATCACCTGCGCGGCTCCCTCCGCGCCCATGACGGCGACCTCGTTGGAGGGCCAGGCGAAGGACAGGTCCGCGCCGATGGATCGGGAGTCCATGACGATGTACGCGCCGCCGAAGGCCTTGCGCAGGATCACCTGCACCCGCGGGACCGTGGCGTTGCAGTAGGCGTAGAGCAGTTTCGCGCCGTGCCGGATGATGCCCGCGTGTTCCTGACCGGTGCCGGGCAGGAAGCCGGGCACGTCGACCAGGGTGACGATGGGGATGTTGAACGCGTCGCAGGTCTGCACGAAACGCGCGGCCTTCTCGGAGGCTTCGATGTCGAGCACGCCGGCCAGCACGCACGGCTGGTTGGCGACGATGCCGACCACCTCGCCGCCGAGGCGGGCGAAGACGCAGAGGATATTGCGGGCCCAGTGCGCGTGCACCTCGAAATACTCGCCGTCGTCGACGATCTCCTCGATGACGGCGCGCATGTCGTAGGCCTGGGTGGAGTCGGCGGGCACCAGGTCGGCGAGCGCGTCGTTGC
This sequence comes from Nocardia sp. NPDC059764, assembly GCF_042732555.1. Lineage (NCBI taxonomy): Bacteria > Bacillati > Actinomycetota > Actinomycetes > Mycobacteriales > Nocardiaceae > Nocardia > Nocardia sp. NPDC059764. The sequence continues at coordinate 7,042 of NZ_JBHWHH010000170.1, read as the reverse complement.
GCCGGTCGGGTGCGTCGGCGGTCTCCACGGCGGGCGGGCGTTCGCGATAGTTGGCGGGCAGCAGCGAGATCAGGTAGCGCACCTCTTCGAGGCACTCCTCCTCGGTGTCGTACACGAATCCCGCGACGCCCGAACCGGAGCCGTGCACGTCGGCGCCGCCGAGTTCGTCGTGGGACACCTGCTCACCGGTGACGGTGCGCACCACATCCGGTCCGGTGACGTACATCTGGGAGATGCCGCGCACCATGAAGACGAAGTCGGTGAGGGCGGGCGAGTAGGCCGCGCCGCCCGCGCACGGGCCGAGCATCACGCTGATCTGCGGGATGACGCCGGAGGCGCGGACGTGGCGGCGGAAGATGCCGCCGTATCCGGCCAGCGCGGTCACGCCCTCGTGGATGCGCGCGCCGGCGCCGTCATTGAGGCCGACCAGCGGCGCGCCCGCGGCCTCGGCCAGGTCCATGAGCTTGTGGATCTTCTCCGCGTGCGCCTCGCCGAGCGAGCCGCCGAAGATCCGGAAGTCGTGGCCGTAGGCGAAGACGGTGCGGCCGTGCACCTTTCCCCAGCCGGTGACCACGCCGTCGGTGTGCGGTTTGCGGTCGGCCATGCCGAAGGCGGTGGCCCGGTGCCGGCGCAGCTGGTCGACCTCGCGGAAGGTGCCCGGATCGAACAGCAGCTCCAGCCGCTCGCGCACGGTGAGCTTCCCGATCGAGTGCTGCCGTTCGGTGGCGCTCGACGGGATACCGTGCACGGCTTTGTGTTTGACGCCGTGCATTTCCTCGACCCGGGATCGCAGCCGCGCGGGCGCGATGGTGACGGGCCGTTCGACGAGTTCGGTCATCAGTGCTCACTCCGTTCCGGCGCCGGGAAATGGCCCGACTCGATGAAGAATTGGACGTAGGTGCGGAAGAGGTCGCCGGACACCGGCGGGCATACGATGCCGGTGCCGGTCAGCATGGCCTCGGTCGCGGACACGTCGATGGCCGGGTAGAAGGCCGCGGTGTCGCCGATCATGGCCTCGAAGGCGTCCAGCAGCGGGACCAGAGCGTTGTCGGTGTTCGCGCCGATCTCGGCGAGCCAGTCGGCCCGGTCGCGGTCCTCGATCGGATAACCCATGGCCCGCAGCCGCTCGACCAGTTCGGGCAGTGCGACCCGAAGTGGGTTGTGCAGGTGGAAGGTTCGCTCGGCGGCGTCCGGATTCGCGGCCAGGGCGACTATGGCGGCGCTGACGTAGTCGACCGGGGCCAGGTGGAAGTAGCCGTCGCCGACCGGCGGCACGGCCCGCGCCTGGATGATGCCCTTGAGGGTGAGCCAGACGAAGTCGCGGGTCTGGCAGGCGCCGTGGCGCTGGTCGCCGGAGATCACGTCGACGCGGTACACCGAGACCGGCAGACCGCGGTCGCGGGCCAGTCCGATGGTCTGCTCGGCCACCCATTTGGTGCGCAGGTAGCCGCTGGGCAGCACCTCGGGCGGACCGGTCGGGTCGTCCACGGCCAGCGGCGCGCCGTCCGCGGGTGCGCCGGGGAAGACGCCGACGGTGGACACGTAGTGCACCGGGACCGTCCGGTGGCGGGCGGCCAGGCGCAGGATCTCCTCGGTGCCACCGACATTGGCGTCGCGCAGCAGCGGGTAGGGCTGGAGCCAGTGCACGGTCGCGCCCGCGTGGAACACCACGTCGACCAGCTTCGCGAGGTCGTCGAAGTCGTTCTCGGACAGGCCGAGTCGCGGGGCCGCGAGGTCGCCGACGATGACCCGGACCCGGTTCAGGTCCACCTCGCCCGACACCCGGTAGAACTCCAGGTTGGCGATCAGCCGCTCGGTCGCGGCGGCCTCGTCCGCGCCACGGATCACGCAGTGCACCACGGCCTCGGTGGTCGCCATGAGGTCGCGCAGCATGAACGCGCCGAGGAATCCCGAAGCGCCGGTGAGCAATACGTGGTCGGGGTCGCTGGCGACGCGGACGACGGTGTCCGCGGGCCGGATGTCGTCGGCCAGGCGCACTTCGGCGGCGAAGTCGATGGCCCCGGTCGCGCCGTCGCCGGATTCGGCGAGGATGAACGCCGCCAGCGCCTCGGGGGTCGGGTGGTCGTAGGCGACGGTGGCGGGCAGCCGGGTTCCGAACGCGACCTGCAGCCGGTTGCGGAATTCGACGGTGGCCAGCGAATCGAAGCCCGCCTCGCTGAATTCCCGGGTGCTGTCGAGGGCTTCGGCGCCCTGGTGGCCGAGGACGGCGGCGGCCTCGCGCAGCACGAGGTCGAGCACCAGGGCGTGCTGTTCGGCCGGGGTGCGTCCGCGCAGCAGTTCGGTGATCGAGACGGCGGCCTCGGCATTGCCCGCCACCGCGCGCTGGGTGGGCAGCAGGCCCGAGAGCAGCCGGGTCGGCCGGGCCCGGATGGCGGACAGTTCCAGTGGGGTGGCCACGACCAGGGTCCGTTCCGATCCGGTGGCCGCGTCGAGCAGGGCCAGACCGGATTCGGCGGGCAGGGCCGGGAAGCCGCCGCGCGCGATGCGCTGCTTGTCGGCGTCGTCGAGGTGGCCGCTGATGCCGCCCTCCTGTTCCCACAGGCCCCAGGCGATGGAGGTGGCGGGCAGGCCGAGTCCGGCGCGGTGGGCGGCGAGCGCGTCGAGGAAGACATTGGCCGCGGCGTAGTTGCCCTGGCCCGGGCCGCCGATGATCCCGGCGACCGAGGAGAAGAGCACGAACGCGGTGAGTTCGCGATCGAGGGTGAGTTCGTGCAGCAGCCAGGCGGCGTCGGCCTTGGGGCGCAGGACCGCGGCCAGGCGGTCCGGGTCGAGATCGCGCAGCAGGCCGTCGTCGGTGGCGCCCGCGGTGTGGACGACCGCGGTCACCGGATGCGCGTCGAGCACGGCGGCCAGGGCGTCGCGGTCGGCGGCATCGCAGGCGACGATGTCGACCCGTGCGCCGGCAGCCGTCAGTTCGGCCCGAAGTGTCTCCGCCCCCGGGCTTTCCAGTCCGCGGCGGCTGAGCAGCACGAGCCGGTCGACGCCGCGCTCGGTGACCAGGTGGCGGGCGAGCATCGCGCCCAGCGAGCCGGTGCCGCCGGTGATCAACACGCACTCCCCCGCCCAGTGGGCCGGGGCGGGCAGGGCGACGCGGTGCAGTCGCGGCACGAAGACGCGGCCCTCACGAATCACGACCTGGGGTTCCCCGGCCGTGACGACCGCGGACAGGGCGGCTGCCGAGGCCGGGTCGTCGTCGAGGTCGGCCAGCACGATGCGGCCGGGCAGTTCCGACTGGGCCGAGCGCAGCAGACCCCACGCGCTCGCGGCGGCGGCGTCGGTGGCCCCGGATCCCATGGCCCGCTCGGTCACCACGACCAGCGGTGCGGCGGTGCGGTCCTCGACGGCGATCCACCGCTGCACGAGAGTCAGTGCGCGGCGGGTGAGTTCGTGCGCGCCGAGTACCGGATCGCCGGTCGGCGCGGTGCCGATCGGGGCCAGGACGGCGTCGACCGGCTTGTCCGCGGTGACGGCCTCGGCCAGGTCCGCGAACAGGGTGGTCTCCCCCACCTCGGGCAACTGCTCCGTGCCGGCGACCGCGCCCCAGCGGATGGCGCGACCGCTGACAGCGGCGGGCATCCAGTCCACGGTGAAGGACATCTCGTCGATATCCGGCCGCGCCGCAACCGATTCCGCCGGTACGGTCAGCGCGCGCAGGGTGGCGACGGCCACGCCCGCCCGGTCGGCGAGCAGCAGCGTGGTCGAGCCGTCGCCGCCGGTGCGGGCCAGCACCCGCAGGGCGGTCGCACCGGTGGAGAACAGCCGGACGTCCCGCAGCTCGCGCACGGTCCCGGGGGCGACGGCGGCCAGCGCGGCGTGCAGCAGCACCGGGTGCACCCCGAAAGCGGCTGCGTCGGCCACGAATTCGTCCGGCAGCGCGACCTCGGCGTGGGTCTCGTCGCCGGTCGCCACCGGCGGCCATTCGGTGAGCTCGAAATCCGGTGCGCCGATGCGCAATCGGACGGTGCCGCGGGCATGCGGGATCCACGGTCCCGAGGAGCCCGAGGCCCGGGAGTGGATCGACACCGTGCGGTCGCCATTGTCCAGCTGACCGCCGACACGGGCCTGGATATGCAGGTCGGCCCCGGCGGGCATGGTCAGCGGAGTGCGAACGGTCAAGGCGGACAGTTCGGTACAGCCGAGTTCGTCCGCGGCGCGGGTGGCGAGTTCCACCAGGAGGGCGGCGGGGACGGGCGCGCCCGGTTCGATCCAGCGCTGCTTCCGGGACAGGCGGCCGGTGGCGACGACACCGTCGGCGGCGCTGTCGGCCAGGTCGACCGCCACGTCGAGGACGGGGTGGCCGAGGGCTGATCCGGTGCCCGCCCCGATGGCGGTGTCACCCGCCCAGTGCCGGGTGCGCTGGAAAGCATAGGTGGGCAGGCTGATTCGACGCGCTCCCGTGCCCGCGAACACCTGTTCCCAGTCGACGCGCAGGCCGTTGGCGTGCATGGCGGCGACGGCGGCGAGGGCGGTCTCGTCGTCCTCGGCGGTGCGGCGCAGGACGGGGATGGAGACGTGCGGGCGGTCCTGGAGGGTTTCGTCGACCAGGGCGCTGAGGATGGCGTCGGGCCCGATCTCCACGAACTTGGTCACCCCGGCCGCTGCCAGGGCGGTGACGCCCTCGGAGAAGCGGACGGTGCCGCGAATGTGGCGCGGCCAGTACGCGGGATCGGCGTGGTCGCCGGGGGCGGCGAGCGCGCCGGTCACATTGGACACGATGGGCGTGCGGGCGGGCTGGAAGGAGAGTCCGCGGGCCACCGCCTCGAACTCGTCGAGGATCGGGTCCATGTGGTGGGAGTGGAAGGCGTGGCTGACGGCCAGGCGGCGGGAGCGGATCCCGCGCTGTCCCAGGGTCTCCGCGATGGCCTCCAGGTCCTCGGCCGATCCGGCCAGCACCACCGACGCGGGTCCGTTGACGCCCGCGAGGCTCACGCGGTCCGAGAGCTGGTCGCGCACGACGTCCTCGCCCGCGCGCACCGCGAGCATGGCGCCGCGCGGCAGCGAGTTCATGAGGCGGGCCCGCGCCGCGACCAGGGTGGCGGCGTCGGCCAGCGACAGCACGCCCGCCTGCTGGGCGGCGACGAGTTCGCCGACCGAGTGGCCGGTGAGGTAGTCGGCGCGAATGCCCCAGGACGCCACCAGCTTCGCCAGCGCGTATTCGACGGCGAAGAGGGCGGGCTGGGTAACGGCGGTTTCGTCGAGCCGCTCGCCGGAGGTGATCTCGTCGCGCAGCGGTCGGTTCAGCAGCGGGTCCAGGTGGCCGCAGACCTCGTCGAACGCGGCGGCGAAGGCCGGGAAGGCGTCGTAGAGGCGCAGACCCATGCCCGGGCGTTGGGCGCCCTGGCCGGTGAAGACGAAGGCGGTCTTGCCGGTTCGGGTGGCGGTGGGGTCGGCGGTCAGACCGGCGAGCAGTTCCGCGCGGTCGCGGCCGACGGCGACGGTCCGGTGCTCCAGCTGGGTGCGGGTGGTCGCGAGCGAGTACGCGATGTCCAGGTCGTGGGCATCGGTGCGGGCGGCGAAATCCGCCAGCGCGGCCGCCTGCGCCCGGGCCGCGGCCGCCGACTTGCCGGACACCGCCCAGGGCAGCACCGGCAGCCGAACCGGCTGCGGCGCGGCGGATTCCGGCGGCTCCACCGAATCCGGCTGCGATTCACCTACTTCCGGCACTGGAGCCTGTTCGATGACGACGTGGGCGTTGGTGCCGCTGACGCCGAACGAGGACACCGCGGCCCGGCGCGGAGCCCCGGTCTCGGGCCAGGGCTGGGCTTCGTTCAGCAGGCGCACCGTGCCCGACGACCAATCCACGTCCGGGTTGGGCGTTTCCGAGTGCAGGGTCTTGGGCAGCACGCCGTGGCGGATGGCTTCGATCATCTTGATGACACCGCCGACGCCCGCCGCCGCGACCGTGTGGCCGATATTGGATTTCATCGATCCCAGCCACAGCGGCCGCGCCGAGGTGCGTTCCCGGCCGTAGGTGGCCAGCAGCGCCTGGGCCTCGATCGGATCGCCCAGCCGGGTGCCGGTGCCGTGGCCTTCCACGGCGTCCACCTCGGCGGCGGAGAGTCCGGCGTCGGCCAGGGCCGCGCGGATCACGCGTTCCTGGGAGGGGCCGTTGGGCGCGGTGAGCCCGTTGGACGCGCCGTCCTGGTTGACCGCGGACCCGCGCAGGACGGCGAGCACTTCGCGACCGGAGGCGACGGCGTCCGAGAGGCGTTGCAGCGCGAGCAGACCCACGCCCTCCGACCAGCCGGTGCCGTCAGCGCCCGCGCCGTAGGACTTGCAGCGGCCGTCGGCGGACAGGCCGCGCTGCCGCGAGAATTCGATGTAGCCGCCGGGGTGTCCGTAGACGGTGACGCCACCGGCCACCGCCAGGTCGCATTCGCCGCGGCGCAGCGCCTGCGCCGCCAGGTGCACGGCGACCAGCGAGGACGAGCACGCGGTGTCGACGGTGAGGGCGGGCCCCTCGAATCCGAACGTGTAGGCCAGCCGTCCCGAGACCACGCTGCCCAGTCGCCCGGTCATGGTGTAGCCCTCGAGGTCCGGCGGCGCGGCCAGGTCGAGGTAGCTCTGCTCGCCGGCGCCGACGAAGACGCCAGTGCCGCTGCCGCGCAGCGATGTCGGGTCGATGCCCGCGGATTCGAAGAGTTCCCAGGCGGTTTCGAGCACGACCCGCTGCTGGGGGTCCATGCCGAGGGCCTCGCGCGGGGAGATGCCGAACAGTCCGGCGTCGAAATCGGTGGCGTGGTCGATGAATCCGCCGTGGCGGGTGGTCGAGGTGCCGCTGTGCTCGGGGTCGGGATCGTAGAGGGCCGCGACATCCCAGCCGCGGTCGGCGGGCCATTCGGTGATGGCGTCGGTGCCGGTGTCGACCAGGTCCCACAGCTGGGCGGCGGAGTTCACGCCGCCCGGGTAGCGGCAGGCCTGCGCCACGACCGCGATGGGTTCGGCCGACGCCGCTTCGAGTTCGGTGATGCGGCCCTTGGCCTTGGTGAGTTCGGCTGTGGCCCAGCGCAGGTACTCGACC
>NZ_JBHWHH010000169.1:0-15956 GCF_042732555.1 Nocardia sp. NPDC059764 | reverse complement strand
GTGCCGCCCGGGCCGCCCGTGGGCGCGCCCCCGACCACCGTGCTGCCGACCGGCGGCCCGGCCGGTCCGGCGACGACGATGCTGCCGGGCGGCACCCCGCCGCCGCCCGCCCGCAATACCGATCCGACTGTGCGGCAGACCAATCCCGGCCGCCCGAACACCACGTCGATCCCGGCCTACATCACCGGCTCCTTCCCGGCGGCCGAGGATCCCTCGCCGTCGAGCGATCTGCCGATCATCACGCCCTCGGACCCGACCCGGGTGCGGGTCAGCGACTTTCACTACACGCCGCTGCCGCCGGATGCCCAGCAGCAGGCGGTGTGGGGTCACGCGCAGGCGCAGCAGCGGGACTTCCCGTACGCGCCGGCGCCCGATCCCTCGCTGTATCCGACCTCCGAGCACGCCATCGTCCAGCCCGAGCCCCGGGAGCCGGGGCGGCGGCGCAAGCGGTCGGTGGCGGCGCCGGTGTCGATCGCCGTGCTGGTGGTGGCGCTGGCCGCGATCGCCGGTGCGATCGGCTGGCAAGTCCTCGACCGCTCCGGCAACGAAACACCCATAACGACGGCAGCCCAGGGTGTTCCGGGAACCACGCCGCCGCGCTCACAGCAGACGAGCCCGGCGGCGCCCACCACGACATCCGACGCGGTCCAGCTGCCGGCGGGTGCTACGCCGTGTCCACCGACGTATGCGGCGCTGGGCGGCTTCGCCAATTCCGCGATCGGGAACACGGTCACGTCCTGTCCTTTCGCGGAGGCGGTTCGCCGGTCTTATGCCGATACGGCTACAGGCCGGGCGGGGTCGCCGGTTACTGTGGTGGCAGTGAGTCCGGTGACGGGCCGGTCTTACACGATGAACTGCACGGCCGCAGGCAAATTGGTGACCTGCGCTGGTGGTGAGAACGCGGTGGTGTATGTCTACTGATCCAATCCCGGCCTGTTGCAAGGGTTTTGTGCGCGGGCTGGCGGTGGCGGCTGTCCTGGCCGTGTCCGGGTGTGGTGTGAATGTCGGTGCGGTGCACCACTCTTCGGCGCAGGCGGATGAGATCAAGCCGGTCGGGGACAGCTCGAAGCTGGACTCCCCGCCCCAGATTGCGCCCGAAATGCCCGAACTGTTCGGATTGCCGAAAACCATTGCGTTCGCGGCGGATTTCGCCGAGCTGAAGGCCGGCATGGAGGGCCGGATCGGCCTCGCGGTGATGCCGGTCGGCGGCGGCGACATGACCCAGCTGGGTGACTGGACCACCGGCATCGCCTGGTCCACCATCAAGGTGCCGCTGGCCCTGGCCGCGCTGCGCCACGACCCCACCGGCATGCGCTCCACCGCCGAGGCCGCCATCACCTTCTCCGACAATGACGCGGCGCAGACGCTGTGGACCTCACTGGGCACCGGCAGCGAGGCCGCCGACGCGGTCGAGTCGATCCTGCGCGAGGCCGGCGACGTCGCCACCGATGTCGCCGCCCGCCACACCAAGCTGGCCGCACTGGGATCCGACGATCTGCTCGCCTTCGGCGCGACCGACTGGTCACTGGCCGACCAGGTGCACTTCGCCTCCCGGCTGCCCTGCCTGCCGCGCGCCAATTCCGTTGTCTCGCTGATGAGTGAGATCACCCCCAGCCAGAGCTGGGGCCTGGGCCGGCTGATCGGCGCCGAATTCAAGGGCGGCTGGGGTCCCGACGACGACACCGGCAAATACACCGTCCGCCAGTTCGGCCTCGTCCCGACACTGAACGGGCCGGTGGCGGTGGCGCTGGCGGCCGAACCCGACTCGGGCAGTTTCGATGACGCCACCGACATGATGGACAAGCTGGCGCTGCTGGTCGGCGACCACCTGCCCGACCTACGCGGCGGACTCTGCTCGCGCTGACCCGTTTCGGCTCACACTGACGCCTTTCGGCCGTGCGGCCACCGAAAACCACCCATACCCACGGCATTTGACCCCCGTCGTCCAGGAGCACGACAATCCCTGAGATTGACGGGGTTCCGGTGCGTCCGCTAGGAACAGGGAACGCGCCGGACGCCGGGGCAGATGGAGGTTTGACGGGTGCACGCACCGATTTCACGCGGACGGCGACTCGCCCGGACCGCCGGTCGCGGCGCCCTGGTGTTGCTCCTCGGCGCCTTGACGGCCTGCAGCAGCAAACCCGTACTGGTGCCGGACAAGACGAGCACCGCGGCGACGCCCGGAGCCACCGTCCCGGCCACCGCGATCGCACTGCCGGGCACCCTGGCCTGGGATTTCGCCAACGAGCTGAAGCCGTCGCTGTCGGGCAGGGTGGGGCTGGCCATCACCCCGGTGGGCAGCGATCGCACGGTGGCGCTGGGCGATTGGAGCTCGGGACCGGGCTGGTCGACCATGAAGGTGCCGCTCACCCTGGCCGCGCTGCGCAAGAGCTCGTCCAACCAGACGGCCGCGATCAATGCCATCGAGTACTCCGACAACAGCGCGGCCGACACCCTGTGGCAGGCGCTGGGCTCGCCCGATGTCGCCGCCCAGACCGTCCAGGACGTGCTACGCGAGGGTGGCGACACCGACACCACGGTGCCCGCCACCCGCACCCGATCCGACTACTCGGCCTTCGGACAGGCCGACTGGTCGCTGGCCAATCAGGTCAAATTCGCGGCCAAACTGCCCTGTCTGCCCGAATCCGACGCGGTCACCTCGCTGATGAGCAAGGTCAGTTCCGGTCAGCGCTGGGGGCTGGGCACGCTGGAAGGGGCCGAGTTCAAGGGTGGCTGGGGCCCCGACACCAGCGGGAACTACCTGGTCAGGCAGCTGGGCCTGATTCCCACCGCGGGCGGGCAGATCGCCATCGCGATTGCCACCCAGCCCAATTCGGGCTCCTTCGACGAGGGCACCGTCATGCTCACCAAGGTCGCCACCCTGATCGGCAAGCACCTCGACGAGCTCCGGGGCGGCGTCTGCGCGGCGGGCTAGCGGCCCGGCCGAACCGCCGCGAACCGTAACCGGCGGTTCACGGGGGTGCAGCCCACGGACCACCGATCTCAGGGCAAGATGGGGTCCATGCGCATCGGAGTCTTGACCGGAGGCGGAGACTGCCCAGGCCTGAATGCCGTGATCCGTGCTGTCGTTCGCACCGCGAACGGCCGCTGGGGAGACGCCATCGTGGGATTCCAGGACGGCTGGCGCGGACTACTCGAGGATCGCAAGATCCAGATCCTCAACAACGACCGCACCGACCGGCTGCTCACCAAGGGCGGCACCATGCTCGGCACCGCGCGCACCAATCCGGATGTCCTGCGCGCCGGACTCCCCCGCATCAAGCAGACCCTCGACGACAACGGCATCGACGCGCTCATCCCCATCGGCGGCGAGGGCACCCTCACGGCCGCCTCCTGGCTGGCCGACGAGGGCGTCCCCGTGGTGGGCGTGCCCAAGACCATCGACAACGACATCGACTGCACCGACACCACCTTCGGCCACGACACCGCGGTCGCCATCGCCACCGAGGCCATCGACCGGCTGCACACCACCGCCGAATCCCACCAGCGCGTCATGCTGGTCGAGGTGATGGGGCGGCACGCGGGCTGGATCGCCATCAACTCCGGCATCGCCGCCGGCGCCCACCTCACCCTGGTGCCCGAGGTGCCGTTCGACGTGGACGAGGTCTGCGCCATGGTGAAACGGCGCTTCCAGCGCGGGGATTCGCACTTCATCTGCGTGGTCGCCGAGGGCGCGCACCCCGATCCGGAGTCCATGACGCTGCGCGACGGCGGCATCGACGAGTTCGGGCACGTCCGGTTCACCGGGGTCGCCCAGCAGCTGGCGCCGGAGATCGAGCGGCGCATCGGCAAGGAGGTCCGGGTGACCGTGCTCGGGCACGTGCAGCGCGGCGGCACGCCGACGCCGTATGACCGGGTGCTGGCCACGCGATTCGGCGTGCACGCGGCGGAAGCCGTGCACGCCGGGCAATTCGGGCAGATGGTGGCGTTGCACGGCACCGAGATCGCGCTGGTGCCGCTGTCGGAGGCCACCAAACAGCTGAAGCTGGTGCCGCAGGACCGGTATCGGGAGGCCGCCGCCTTCTTCGGCTGAGCCGGAACGGCTCTCACGGCCCTCGCACGCGACCGTGCGAGGGCCGTTTCGCGTCCCGGGGAGAACCGCTCAGTCGTCGCGATGCTGGGCGTAGTGGCGGGCCGCGCGGGCGCGATTGCCGCAGGCCACCGAGCACCATTCCTGGCGTGGATGAGATTTCACGAAGTACCGCACGCAGCGCGGGGCGGGGCAGACGCGGATCTGCTCGGCCTGCGGTCCGCCGAAGAACTCGATGACGGCATCGGCCAATCCGGCCTTGACCGTGTCCAGTTCGGTCTTCGTGAGCAGCCGGTATTCGAGACGCCGCCCCTCGCTGTCCCATTCGAGCAGCCGCAGCGCCGGGGCGGCGGCGTGGTTGATCGCGGCCAGCGACTCGGGAAACGGCGGCAGCACGGTGGCATCGGCGGAGCTGGGCGGGTGCGGCGCAACGTATTCCGCGAACAGCGCGCGCACGTGCTGGCGCAGGTCCACCAGGGCGGCGCGGTCGTCCTCGGTGGGCAGGTAGGCCTCGAGGTCCACGTACATGCCGACGTCGGCGGCATGGGCGACCAGCCATTCCCGGGTGGACTCACGGGTGCCGAAGGCGTCCGTCAGACCGCGACTGGTGGCGCGGATGGTGTTCGCCAAACGAAGTGCCAAGGGATCGACCATGACTCGATTCTAACGGGTATTGATTTCCGAAGCCATGATGTTCTAACGTATGAAAACACGCTCTTCCGTTAGAAAGTTGGGACGTCATGATCACTCCGATCGAGCAAGCACCCCTGTTGGACGAGGTCCGCAAGCGCATGGGCCGGGTGCCGAACATGACCAAGGTGATGGCGAACGCGCCCGTGGTACTGGAGGGTTACCTCGGGCTGGCCGGCGCACTGAAGAAGGGCACGCTGCCCGCCCCGACCTCGGAGCGCATCGCGCTCACCGTCGGCGCGGCCAACGACTGCGGCTACTGCGTCGCCGCCCACACCTTCACCGGCAAGCGGGTCGCCAAGCTCAGCACCGAGGAGATCGAGGCCGCCAAGCAGGGCACCTCGGCGGACGCGAAGGAGGCCGCGGCCGTGGCCTTCGCCCGCGAGCTGACCGAGAGCCGCGGCAAGGCCGATCCGGCCGAGGCGCTGGCCGCGGGCTGGACCCAGGAGCAGGTGCTCGAAATCGTGGCCCTGGTCGCCCTGCAGACCTTGACCAACTACGTCAACAAGGTCGGCGAGACCGAAAACGACTGGCCCGCCGCGTAATTTGTCCCATTCATGGCGTGATCGGCCCCCTCGGGGGCCGCACGCGAATACCTAAGGTCGACACTCATGAACGGCGTCAAGTCCCCCAGCCTGATCGACGCGCAGGTGCTGCGCTCCCTGCTGCACAACGGCATCGTGGTCCGCGCGGTCGCGCTGGCCGTGGCCACCATCGTGCTGCTCGCCATCCACCACCCCACCTGGGTCCCCTACGCGGTCAGCGGTTACGCCATCTGGAACGCCGCCGCGGTCACCCTCAACTCCGCCCGCGCCGCCGCGCGCGCCGCCTGAACGCGACCGAAAGCGGCCCGCGCGCAACCTCAGTGGTCGAATCGCCCCGCGGCCACGGCGGTGGTGAAACGATCCCAATCCGCCGGCGGGAACACCAGCGCCGGACCACCGGGATTCTTGCTGTCCCGCACCCCGACACCGCCGGCCAGGAACGCGATCTCCACGCATTCCTTGGCCCCGGTGCTGCGGGCGCTCTTGAACCACCGGACGCCGGGTTCGACGGTCACGTCGCGTACTCCTTCGCCGCCCTCCGCAGGAGGTCTCTGCTCGTCGTCTCGTCCAGCGCGGCGCGCTGAATCGCTTGGTAGGCCTCGCGGTAGCGATCGACCGCGGCCTGCTTCTCCAGGTAGAGATCGCCGAGAAAGTTCTCCAGGTAGACGACCGTGGGTTCGACGGGCCGGCTACCCGCGTCATGGCCGAAATCCAGGATCACGAACGGGCCCACGGTGTGGCCGATCGGCACCCCCGCCGAGAAGGGTAGTACACGAACAGCGATCGTCGGCAGAGTCGACATGTCGGCCAGCCGCCGCAGCTGCCCCGCCATGACGCGCGGACCGCCGACAACGCGATGCAGTGCGGTTTCGTGGACCACCACATCGAAGTGCGCGGGACTTCGCTTGCGCGTCAAGAGGCTTTGACGACGCGTCTTCAACTGCACCCGGCGGTCGAGTTGGTCACTTGCAGCATCCGGCCAGTAATCATTGATCAGGACCCGTGCGTACTCGGCGGTCTGCAGCAGGCCGGGAATGATCTCCGGCTGGTAGGAGATGAGGCTGCGGGCCGAAGCCTCCAGGCCCACATACACATTGAAACCCTCGGGTATCAGATCGTCGTACTCGTGCCACCACGACTTGACGCTGGTCTGTTGCGCGAGGCCGGTCAGGGCCGAACAGAATTCGTCGTCGAAGTCGTAGATCCGACACAATTCGCGGACATCGAGAACCCGGATCTTCTCGGCATTTCCGGTTTCCAGACGCTGCAGTTTGGACTCACTCCACTCCATCAGGGCGGCGGCCTCGGCAATCGTCATATTGCACTGCATCCGGCCTTCCCGCAGGTACCTGCCCAGCTGCCGGCGCGGCAAAGTCGAACCATGATCGGACATCGAATCCTCCCCCACGAAGGCTGTTTTCGGTCACTGCGAATGATGCTCCCACGCGATATGAATGCTGACCTGGAGCTTTCGGAAAGTTTCCCACCGCGGGCGGGCAGGGATTGTCGGTTCGCCGAAACGGTGCTGGACTGGAGTCGCGCCCGGTGAGAACCGGAGCCCTGATATCTCTGGACCCACTCGTCCCCGAGCCGGGCGCACCCAATCCCCCGTGCCGACCTCCGAGATCGGGTGTGACAGGGACCCGATTGCGGCGTAGCGCGCAAGGAATCTCGGTAGGCTTGTGTGGGCCCGGCGCACCAGCGCCGCACGCCGAGCGCCAGCGCCGGACCGCGAACTGTCCAGCCCCCTGCGCTGCCCCCCGGTGGACACCATGATGTATCTGTTCGACTGCACAATGGACCCCGGCGACCTGGGCCTGCCCCAGGCCCATCAAGCCATGCAGATCCACAAGTTCTGCACCGTGGACAACTGCCTGGTCCGCCGCCGAGCCCGCCAAATCCTCGTCGACAAAGGGCAAATGGTCCTCGGCGACCGCGCCCGACATCCCTAGCCCGACACCACCACGACGGCCACGGCCACCAGCAGCACCAGCGCCAACACCGCGAGCCCCAGCACCACCAGCGCGGTGGCCTGCGAGGCTCCGGCCCGCTGCCCGGCCGCCGGAACCGCCGGCGGCCGCACCGGCCCGACCCCGAACGGCGGCGGACCGAATCCCTGATGCCCCGGCATCCCCACCGGTCCGGCTACCGCCCGCTCGACAGCACCACTCGAAACCGGTTCGGCCACAACGAACTCCGCCGCGAGCGCGGCCCGCACCGCGCCTCCGGCGGCCTGATTCGCGCCCGCGGGCACGAACGCGCCCGAATCCGGGTGCCGCGACATCCCGCCCGCCTCGTCCTCGCCGCGGACCACCGTCTCCGGCGCATGCTCGGCCACGCCGTCACCGGCCGACTCATCATCGGGCCGGTTCGCCGCGTCACCGCCGGTCGATCCGGACTCCTCCCCCACGGCCGTCGGCGAATCCTCCACCGCCGTCTCGAGATCCGCCGAATCGGATGATTCCGACGCCGACTCCACCCCCCGCACCACCGGTTCGGGCTCCTCCCCCGAAGGGGCCGCCGAAACCACCGGCTGCGGAACGACATCGGTCGGCCGCTGCCACACCTCGTCCCCGGAAGGCTGCGGCCGATACCGCGGCCCCGACCCGACCTGATCGCCGGTTCCGGACGGCGGCCGGCCCGGGACCTGTTGCGCCGCCGGATGACCGGCACCGCCGGGCTGCGACGGTCCCTGAACCTGGACCTCCGGCTGCCCCGCGGCCTGCGGCGGGTACCCGGGGAAAGACGGCGCGCCCGCGGGCGCCGATTGCGGCGGCGCGGAACAACCCGCGGCGGCGGATTCCGGTACCTGCGGGTAGGGGCGAACGGTCGGGCCTGAGCCGACGCGGTCCGCGTCCTGCGATACCGGGGGGACCGGTGCGGCCGGTTGGGCGGGCGCGGGATACGCGGAGGGCCCGGCCGGGGACGGCGGCGGTACCGGATAGGCCGGTCCCACCGGGGGTGGGAGGACGGGCTGGCCGGACTGGGGTTGCGAGGCAGGGTAATTGGGAGCGGCGGCCGGTTGCGGGGAGTTCGGTGCGACCGGCTGGGGCGCCGGGAAGTTGGGTGCGGCCGGCGGGGGCTGGGCGGCGGACGGCGGCACCGGGTAGGGCTGCTGGTTCGCCGGGACCGCCGAGGGCGGGTAGGCGGCGGGCGGGGCCTGGTACGGCGGGGCGGGGTAGGGCTGGGCGTAGTTCGGTTGGGGGGCGGGTGGGTTGGGGTACGTGGGGTGCTGGGCCGGGGGGCCGGAGAGGGCTCGGCGGGCGGCCTTGGCGAAGTCGGTGCAGGTGGGGAAGCGGTCGGCGGGGCGTTTGGCCATGGCCTTGGTGAGGACGGCGTCCATGGCCGGGGAGAGGCCGGGGCGGCGGAGACTGACCGGGGGCGGGAGGAGCTGGAGGTGGCCGCGGATCAGTTCGCCGGGATGGGGGGAATCGAAGGGGCCGACGCCGATCAGGAGCCAGTAGAGGGCGCAGGCCAGGGAGTACTGGTCGGTGGTCGGGTCGAGGTGGGCGCCGGTCATCTGTTCGGGCGAGGCGTAGGCCAGGGTGGCGGTGAACATTCCGGCCTGGGTGAGGTGGGTGGAGTCCTCGCGCAGGCGGGCGATGCCGAAGTCGGTGAGGAAGACGCGTTCGCCGTGGCCGGCGACGGCGCGGGCCAGAATGATGTTGGCGGGCTTCACATCCCGGTGCAGGACGCCCATGCCGTGCGCGTAGTCCAGGGCGTCGGCGACGCCCTCGATCACCTGCACCGCGCGCTCCGGGGGCAGCGTGGCCACGTTCACGCCCGCCGCGTCCACCCCGTCCACGTACTGCATGGAGATCCACAGCATCTCGTTCTCGGTGCCGCGGTCGTACACCTCCACGATATTGGGGTGGTCCAGCCGCGCGACCAGATCCGCCTCGCGCTCGAATCGGGCGCGGATCTCGGTGTCCGCGTACAGTTCCCGGTTCAGCAGCTTCAGTGCCGTCAGCTTGCCCAGGCGCGGATGCCGGGCCAGATACACCGAGCCCATCCCGCCCTGACCAAGCAGTCGTTCGATGGTGAACCCGGCGAACACGTCACCGCCATTCAGCACTGTCCACGACCCCCTTCCGGTGACGTACAAATCCGTGAGCCTACCCGCCGAAACGCTGTCGGGGCAGGTCAGCCGGGGGTCACCAGTCCGGATTCGTAGGCCAGCACCACCGCCTGCGCCCGATCGCGCAGGTTCAGTTTGGTGAACACCTTCGACACGTGGGTCTTCACGGTTTGTTCCGCCACGAACAGGCTTTCGGCGATCTCGGCATTGGACATGCCGCGCGCCACCAGTTCCAGCACCTCCCGCTCGCGCGGGGTGAGCACCGTCAGTTGCGGGGCGGGCGCGCGCCGGGTGCGGCGGCTGGTGACGTCGGCGATGAGCCGGCGCGTCACCGTCGGCGCGAGCAGCGCGTCCCCGGCGGCCACCACCCGCACGGCGCGCACCAGTTCCTCGGCGGGCGCGTCCTTGAGCAGGAAGCCGCTGGCGCCGATGCCGAGCGCCTCGTACACGTAGTCGTCGATGTCGAAGGTGGTGAGCATGAGCACCCGCACCGGCGGGTCGAATCCGGCGTCGAGAATCACCTTGGCCGCGTCGAGCCCGTTCATCTCGGGCATGCGCACGTCCATGAGCACCACGTCCGGCCGCAGCCGTTTCGCTTCGGCCACAGCGGCTTTCCCGTCCGGGGCGTCACCGATCACGCTGATGTCGGGCTGCGCGGCCAGCAATGCCCCGAACCCCTGCCGCACCATCGCCTGGTCGTCGGCGATCAACACGGTTATCGCCACAGTCCCACCTCACGCACGCAACCGAGTTTGCCATGCCGGGGGCGGAACGGCCGTCACGAAGACAACTTCGCACCCCCGGCCGGGTAGGGACCGGGATTACAGCGTGACCGGGGTGAGGGCGGTCAAGGGCAGCCGGGCGTGAACCTCGAAGCCGCCGTCGGGCCGGGGTCCGGCGGTGAGCACGCCGCCGACCGCCGCCGCGCGGGTCTGCATGCCCGCGATACCGGAGCCCGCGGCGGCGGAGTGGTCGCCGGTGCGGACCGCGATCGGGCGATCATTGCCGACGATCAGGGTGAGTTCGTGCGTGCAGGCGATGTGCACCCGCACCGCCGCGCCCGGCGCGTGCCGCGAGGCATTGGCCAGCGACTCCTGCACGATCCGGTACAGCGCCAGCCCGGTCGTCTCCAGCACCGCGCCGAGCTCGCCGTCGACGGTCCAGGTGAGCGGCACCCCGGCCCGCTGCGCGCCCTCCAACAGGCCCGGCAGGTCCGCGGCGGAGGGCTGCGGCGCGTGCTCGGGCAGCTGCCCATCGCTGCGCAGCACGCCCAGCATGCCGCGAATCTCGTTGAGCGCGGCCCGCGCACCCGTCCCGATGGATTCGAATTCGGCGCGGGCCTCGGCCGAGAGCCCGTCGATCCGGTAGGGCGCGGTCTGCGCCTGCACCACCACCATCGACATGTGGTGGGCCACCACGTCGTGCAGGTCGCGGGCGATGCGGGCCTTCTCCTCCAGGATCGCGCGCCGGGCCCGCTCCAGCTCGGTCTCCTCCTCCGACTTCAGCAGCGCCCGCCGCGACAGCACCACCCACCGGATGAGCAGGCCGAACACCACGAGGCCGGTGATGGCCAGCGGCCAGCCGAAACCGGACTCGGCGAAACTGTCGCCGGTCTGGGCCATGGCGGTGGCGAACAGCAGCGAGGTCGACAGCCACACCACGCCCACGATCCGGATGGGCGCGCGCACCGCCACCGCGAACACCAGGGCGAACAGCGCCAGAATGTGCACCACCTGGAACGGGATGGTGTTTCCCGGCTGATGCGGCACGGCCAGCGTGATCAGCAGCGCCGACCCGGCCGAAACCGCCCATCCCAGTGGCGGATTCACCCGCACCAGCAGGATCGGGAACGCCGCGAACCCGGCGATGAACGGCGCGGCGGCCGCGGGCACCTTGTGGGTCAGATGCAGTGTCGGCCACGCCACCGCGATGAAGATGAGCGCGAGCAGCACCGTGAACCCGTCGAACCACTGCCGCGCCCGTGCCACCCGGGCCTGCCCTGACAACTTTCCACCCATGGCATCGACGGTAGAGACTCCGCCCGCCCCCCACCTCATACCCCTGAGTGATCTCCCACCCCCTACCCCGGTACGACACCGGCACGGGTGTCCCCCACACCGCCCACGACGCAACCGCCCCACAGGCTGACGCCCCGGTCGGAGGCCGATTCCTAGCGTCGATCCCATGAGAGCGTTCCCGACTTCCCGCAGGAATTCGCCCCGTTCCGCCTCGCCTGTCATCCGGTCACACGACGCCGCCGGGCTCCACCGCTACGGCGCGCTCGCGGCCGCGGCCGCGGTCGTGTGCACGGTCGGCGTCGCGTTCGCCCCGGCGGCCGGAGCGGCGGCCGGCCTGCCGCGCCACCCCGAGAACTCGTCGGCCCGAGCGGGCCTGCTGGAGTCGATCGCCGCCCGGCCGAACTCCACCGCGATCCCCGACGACTTCGCGGCCACCGCCGGGTACCGCCCCGTCGTCGAGGCGGGCATGCTCCTCAACCCGGAGGGTGACTGCTCCTCCCCCATCCCCCTGCCCGCCGAATTCGACCTGGCCTGCAAATCCCACGACCTCGGCTACGACCTGCTGCGCTACGCCGCCGCCCACGGCCAGCCGCTGGGCCCGTGGGCCCGCCAATCCGTGGACGCCGCACTGGAACAGCGCATGCACACCGCCTGTGCGGCCCGCGAGGACGCGGTGTCGCGCGCCCACTGCCAGGTCATGGCGACGATCGCCGCGACGGCCGTCGACCTGAACTCCATCCGCCAGGACTACGGCAGCCCCGTCTACGAGCCGTTCTTCGAGCACACCGGCGCAGACCCCACACCCGCCGCCCTCGTCGCGGCCGGCGTCGGAATCGCCGGACTGGCCTCCGCGGCAACCGTTCTGGTGCGCCGCGCCCGCTCCCGCCGGGGCACAGCGGCTCGGGAACGCGACTTCGCGATCGCCGGTAGCGTCTCGGCGGTGGCACTGTGATCCCCGCCGGGCACGCCGCTCGTCGCGTGCGCCTCGAGCGGGTGCGTACGGATGCGACCCTCGCGCTGCGGAAGTCGAGCGATCGCACCGAACCGACGCCGGGCGACGCTCCGACGGGGAGACGTGGTGCCGCCGTGCCGCGGTCTCGTGGGGCCTCGGGGTGGACATGGTTCCACGCGCCGCGGGTCGGGACGAGCGCGGCGGTGGCGGGCGGGACACTGGCGTCGCTGGCGCCGGGGCTGCTGCCGCGCACCCCGTCGGCGCAGGCGATCGTGACCGCGCTGCTGGTGCTGATCGGGCTGGCGGTGGCGGGGATCGTCCGGATGATGTTGCGCTGGACTCGGTTCGGGGTGGAGCGGCTGACGCGGTGGCGGGTTCCGGTGGCGGTCGCGGGGACCGGTCTGGTCGGGGGTGCGATGGGGTATGCCGAGCATTGGCAGAACTCGCTGCGGAATGCCATGGGGGTCGGGGGTATCGGGCCGGGGTACTGGGTGCAGTGGCTGGCGTGGACGGTGCCGATCGTGGCGCTGGTGGTGGGTCTGGCGCACGGGGTGCGGTGGGTGGTGCGGCGATTGGGGCGGGCGCGGAGTGTCGCGGCGGCGGTGGCGCTGGGCGTGGCGGCGCAGCTGCTGGTGGTGCCGAGCGTGGTGGAGTGGCGGCGGGCGGCGTACGCGGCGGCGGATTCGTTCGTGGATCCGGAGTTGGTGCAACCGGATTCACCGACCCGGTCGGGGAGTCCGGTGTCGATGGCGAGCTGGCCGTCGCTGGGAGCGCAGGGGCGGCGGTTCGTGGCGGGGACGCCGGCGCGGGCGGTGCGGGTGTACGTCGGGTTGAACTCGGCGACGGGGCTGGAGGCGCGGGTGGCGCTGGCGGTGCGGGAGCTGGAGCGGACGGGTGGATTCGAACGGCGGAATCTGGTGGTGACCGTGCCGACCGGGTCGGGGTGGATCGACAGCGATGCCGCCAAGGGACTGGACGCGCGGTTCGGCGGGGATGTGGCGCTGGTCGGATTGCAGTACTCGGACGCGCCCAGCTGGGTCACCTTCGTCTTCGGGCGCGATGCCGCCGAGGAGTCGGCGCGGGCCCTGTTCCTTGCTGTCGAACAACGGATTTCGACGCTGCCGGATCCGCCGAAGCTCTACATCTACGGGCAGAGCCTGGGCGCGCTCGGCGGCAGCGCGGTGTTCACCGATGACGCCGATCTGGACCGCCGTACCTGCGGCGCGCTCTGGGCGGGCCCGCCGGGCGGGCAGGTGCGGCACGGGCGGGCGGCGGTGCTGGCCAATGCCTCCGATCCGGTGGTGCACTGGTCACCGTCCCTGCTGTGGCGCGCACCGGATCTCGCCGGCACCCGGCCGGATGCTCCGGTCCCGCCGTGGTTTCCGGTGGTGAGCTTCCTGCAGACCTCCGCCGACCTGCTGGGCGCGCTGGACGCCCCGGCCGGTCACGGGCACCGCTACGGCGTGGACCAGGGCACGGTGCTGCCGGGCTGCTGAGTCGGTTCGCGGACCTCGCGGGTGAAGTCCGCGACCAGCCGGTCGATGGCGGCGGCCGCGTCGAGCCGAGCCCGCCAGACCTCCGGAATGGCGCCCGCGCCCAGGCGGGCCCCGAGCAGCGCACCGCAGATGGACCCGGTGGAGTCGCTGTCCCCGGAGTGGTTGACCGCCAGCAGCACGCCGTTGCGGAAGATCTCCTCCGGTGTGCCGCCGACGTTCTCGGCGCACACCGCCGCGCACACCGCCAGCGCGAGGGCCTCGGACCCGATGACGCCGCTGCCCAGTCGTTCCAGCAGTCCGGGCGCGGGCATGGGCCGTCCCCGGAAGGCGACGGTGTCGGCCAGCCGCACGGCCGCGTCGAGCGCCTCGGAGGTCTCCTCGTGGTTCCGGTTCCGGACCAGCTGCGCGCGGGCCTGTTCCACCGCGGTCCGCACGTCCAGTCCCCGGCCCAGCCCGTATACGGTGGCCGCGAAGGCGCCCGCGGGCAGCCAGCCGCTCGGGTTGCCGTGGGTGAGGGCCGCCGCGTCGCAGGCCAATTCGAAGGCGTGCTCGAGCGACGGCGTGAATCCGCAGGGCGCCGAACGCACCACGGCCGCGCAGCCCTTGGAGTCGTTGATCGGATGATCGCGGGTGCCCAGCGGGGTGCCCGGGCGCTGCCGGGCGGCCGCGCGCAGCATGGCTGAGATGGTGGTCTGGGTGGGACCCCGGTAGGTCATCAGCTCCGGGTACACGGTCAGCCCGCTCTGCAACGGCACCGGCTGTTCGGGCACGGCGGCCTGACCCTGCCCGCGCAGCCACACCAGCAGGTTCTCCTGGATCATGCCGACGGCCGCGGCATTGCCGCGAGCCCGCACGCGCGCGCTGCGGATCAGCGCCTCCATGGTGAACAGCGTCAGCTGGGTCTCGTCGGAGATGCGGCCCTTGTAGCCGCCGCCCTCTCCGGTGACGCCCTGATTCCCGTAGCGCAGCTGGATGTTCCGCAGCAGCATGGTCTCGATCGGCGCGCCCAGCGCGTCCCCGATGGCGCCGCCGAACAGGCAGCCGCGCACGGTGTCCTCGCGGGGCAGTCGGTCGGCGGCCAACGCGCGAGGCCGCCGCACCAGGGACACCGGTTCGGCCACCGTCTCCCATGCGGCCCGCGCGAATTCGTAGCAGGTCTCGTAGCGGTCGCGCGGGTCCTTGGACAGCGCGCGTCGCAGCACCGCGTCCAGTTCGGCGGGGACCTCACGCCGGAACTGGCCGGCGGACGGCGGCGGGGACTGCAGATGGCCGAGCATGACGGTCGCGATGTTCGGCGCGTCGAAGGGCCCATGCCCGGTGAGCAGCCGGAACAGGGTGCAGGCCAAGGAGTACTGGTCCGAGCGCGGCCCCATGGGCGCGGAGGTCAGCTGCTCCGGGGAGGCGTAGGCGAGGGTGGCGTTGAGCATGCCGGTGCGGGTCAGGTGCGCGGTGTCGTCGAGCACCCGCGCGATGCCGAAGTCGCTGAGCAGGACCCGTTCGGCGAAGCCGGTGCCGATGCCGCCGGAGCGCGACAGCAGCAGGTTGGCGGGCTTCACGTCGCGGTGCAGGACGCCGCGGGCGTGCGCGTAATCCAGTGCGGCCGCGGTCTGCACGATGATCTCGACCGCCCGGTCCGGGGGCAGATCGAAGGGGTCGATGGACGCGCCGTCAACGCCGTCCACGTACTGCATGGCGATCCACAGCTGCTCGCCCTCGTCACCACGGTCGAAGACGGTGATGATGTTGGGGTGGTCGAGCTGGGAGATCACATCGGCCTCGCGCTCGAAGCGCTGCCGGGTCTCGTTGTCGCCGAACATCTCCCGGTGCAGCAGTTTGAGCGCGATCAGCCGCGGGAGCCGAGGGTGGCGGGCCGCGTAGACCGAACCCATTCCGCCACGGCCCACTTCGCGCTCGATCACGTAGCCCGCGAAGACTTCGCCGCGTCGCAACAACTCCCCCGCCTCTCCGGGACTTCAGCGGACAGCTGCGAGCCGTACAGGTTGGCAGTCCGTGCCTTCGTTGGGTGCCGAAACAATTTGGGGGGTACCCAACGAGTTACCCCGGTCGGCGCGAAATCAGTTGCTCTGTCGGGCAACGATTTCGCGCCCCCCGACGTGCGTCGGAGG
>NZ_JBHWHH010000168.1:0-15966 GCF_042732555.1 Nocardia sp. NPDC059764 | reverse complement strand
GGGGGGCGGCCACTGCCATGTGGCGGGCCGATCGAATTCCGGGCGGCTACTTCTCGGCGTCCACGTGGGCGACCCACTCGTAGACGGGCAGACTGCCGTCCGGAGTGTCCTGCCACCGTGACGTCACTTTGAAACGCTCGTACCCGTTCCCGTATGCGACCCGCAGTTCGACGCCCGGTGGAGTGATCCGAACGATCCGTGTTTCGAGGCCTTCCGGCCCGCCTTCGAGTAGCGCCAGCGGTGAGGTACTCATAGCTGAAGGCTCTCACATTCGTGCCTTACAGCCCATAGATTCAGCCCAATCGGCGAGCCGCCTAGACCAGGCCCATCAACTTCATCAAGGTCACCAGCGGCCCGCCGATGATCGGGATCGCGCTGAAGCTGCCGGTGCCGCCCATGCTGCCCTCGGGCACGGCGGTGGCCTGGACGCCGAGGGTCGAGCCGCCGTCCGGCCCGACGGTGAGGTCGTCGTTCGCGGTGAAGGAGTACTGTCCCGCGGTGGCCGGGGACCAGGCCAGGACCGCGTTGCCCGAGCTGTCGACCGGGACGACGCCCAGGCTGACGACGGTGCTGCTGCCCGGATTCACGACCCAGAAGCCGACCGAGGTGCCCGCGTTCGGGGCGGCGACGTGCACGGTCAGGTTGTAGGACGTGCCGACGTGCGCCAGGCCGCCGGGGAAGATGATGCCGTAGGTCTGGGCGGACGCGGCCGGCGCGGTCATGATCGCCGCGGCGGTGGCGGCGGTGGCCGCGCCACCGATGATGAGTTGCCGAATTCGACGGGTAGCCATTAGTGCTTCGCTCCCAAGGCTCGCATTTCAAAATGAAATGCGAGCCTTTCACACCTGGGAGCGACCCGCAATGGTTTCGGAATCTACAACGGAAACAGGTGATGCTTGCGCGGGTTGCGAGGAATTCTCTTGTCCTTGAGCAAGTGCAGCGCCCGCCGGATTTCCAGGCGGGTACTCGACGGCTCGATGACCGCGTCGATATAGCCGCGCTCGGCCGCCACCCACGGCGTCGCCACCGTCGCGTTGTAGAAATCGATCATCTGCTTGCGCATGGCGGCACGCTGATCCTCCGGCGCCGCCGCCAAGGTCTTCGCCCCGATCAGCGACACCGCGCTCTCCGCGCCCATGACCGCGATCCGCGCCGTCGGCCAGGCCAGATTCACATCCGCGCCCAGCTGCTTGGAACCCATCACCGCGTAACCGCCGCCGTAGGACTTGCGGATCACCACGGTCACCTTCGGGACCGTCGCCTCCACGAACGAGAAGATGAACCGGCCACCCCGCTTGATGACGCCGATCTTCTCCTGCTCCACGCCGGGTAGGAAGCCCGGCGTATCCACCACGAAGACCAGCGGAACCTCGAAGGCGTCGCAGAGTCGCACGAAGTGTGCGGCCTTGTCCGAGGCCCGGGCGTCGAGCGCGCCCGCGTAGACCAAGGGCTGATTGGCCACCACGCCGACACTGCACCCGTCCACCCGCGCGAAACCGCAGATCACATTGCGGCCCGCGGATTCACCGAACTCGTGGAAGGCGCCGTCGTCGAAGATGCGCAGCAGGATCTCGTGCATGTCGTAGCCGGCATTGTCGGCGTCGGGCACGATGGCGTCGAGTTCCCGGTCCGACTCCGTGATCTCCGGTTCCAGACCGGGATTCACCACCGGCGGCAACTCCTGGCAGCTGGAGGGCAGGTAGCCGAGGTAGTCGCGCACCCACTCGAACGCGGCCTTCTCGTCCCGGGCCACGTGGTGGATATTGCCGTACTGCGCTTGGGAATTCGCGCCGCCCAGCTCCTCGAGACTGACATCCTCGCCGGTGACCTCGCGAATCACCTTGGGACCGGTGACGAACATGTACGCCTCTTCGGTGGCGACCACGACGTCGGTATTGATCGGCGCGTACACCGCGCCGCCCGCGCAGCTGCCCAGAATCATCGAGATCTGGGGCACCAAGCCGGACAACGGTTCCTGGCGTCGGCCCAGCTCGGCGTACCAGGCCAGCGAGGTCACCGCCTCCTGCACGCGGGCGCCGCCGGAGTCGTTGATGCCGACCACCGGACAGCCCACCTTGGCCGCGAATTCCATGATGCCCGCGACCTTGCGGCCGAACATCTCGCCGACCGAACCGCCGTACACGGTCTGGTCGTGCGAGAAGACCGCCACCGGGCGGCCCTCCACCAAGCCGTGTCCGGTCACCACGCCGTCGCCGTAGAGCGCCTTCTTGTCGCCCGGATTACGCACCAGCGCACCGATTTCCACGAAGGTTCCGGAGTCCAGCAGCATGTCGATGCGGTCGCGGGCGGACGGAATGGACTTCCGCGCCCGCTTGGCGATGCCTGCCTCCCCCGCCGGTTCCCTCGCGATGTCGAGTTTGCTTCGAAGGTCGGCGAGTTTATCGGCGGTGGTGCTCACTGGACTCCTTTCGGCAAAAACCTACTTTCGCAGAACCCGTGACGCGGTGGTGCTATTTCCCGGTGGTGTCGATCTCCGTAAGTTTCTTGGCGAGATCGGCACCGATGGTGGAGATTCGCGGCTCGTCGATGATCTGGATGTGATCGCCCGGAATATGAATGATCTCCAGATTCGGAATGTGCTCGGCCCAGCCGCCGTTCGGTCGGCGGTCGGCGAAACGCGGCTCCAGCTCGATCATTCCATCGTGGTAGCGATCGGCCAGGTACAGGGTCACGTGACCGTCGTACTTGGTCGGCTCGATCTTCTCCAGTTCCTTGCTGTCGATCCACGAGGTGCGCTGGTGCTCGATCACGCCGCCCGGAATATCGACCCCGGCGAACTTCAGCAGCTCCATGATGATGTCGATCTGCTCCGCATCCGAAGCAGCGGCCAGCTCCTCGAGCTGTTCCTCATCGAGCTCACCCAGGAAGCCGTAGTTCTTCTGCGCGAAGGTCTGGTAGCGGCGAATCCGCTCCACCCGCTCCGCGGCGGAATCGTCGAACGGCTCCACCGGCAGCGCCAGATCGATCAGGCCGACCTGCCGCACGTCGGCGCCCTCGGCCCGCATGATCTCGGCGACCTTCAATGCGAACACCGCGCCCAGCGACCAGCCGTAGAACAGGTACGGACCCTCCGGCTGCTTCTTGCGGATCTCCGGAATGTACTGGCGCGCACGCTCTTCGATGGTGCCCTCGACGCGCTCCAGACCGAACATCGGGGTACCGGCCGGGAGCCGGTTGAGCAGCGGCTCGTAGACCAGCGTATTACCGCCCGAAGCGTGGAACACGAAGACCGGCACCGCGTTCGAACCGGCTTCCTTCGCGCGCAGCGTGCGCACGAAGCCGTCCAGATCCGAGCTCTTGCCCTGGTATTCGACGACCACGCGGGACAGGTCCTCAATGGTCTTGCACGCCTTCACCAGCTCCGGGTCGACCTCGGCCTTGACCCGCTCCGACAGGCGCGCCACCAGCTTCGCCAGGGTGTCGTCGTCGATCGCGGGCAGCGAGTTGAAGATGCCGCCCGCGGTCTTGCCGGTCACCAGCGCCCAGGTCGCGAAGGCGAGACGCTCCTCGCCATTGCGCGGGGGCACATTGTCGGCGTCGGTCTCGGCGATCGGCGCGGACGCCTCATGATCGGCGACAACAGATTCCGCGACGATCGCTTCGGCCTCGGCCACCGGCGAGGTGGTCTCGGTCTTCGGCAGCAGCGCGGCCGGATCCTTGCCCGCGGCCATGGCGGCCCGGGCGGCGGAGACGAAGTCGGCGTCGACGGCGATGTCCTCACCGGCCGCCTGACGGGCGGCGATGTCCTCGAGCTGCTCGCGGTGCTCGATGGCGTAGCGCAGCACCTTGCCCACCTCGAGCAGGCTGGCGTCACGCACCGCCTGGATCTGCAGCTGCGGGATGTCAAACTCGTACTCGACGCGGTTCTTGATACGCATCGCCATCAGCGAATCCAGGCCCAGCTCCATGAGCGGGATCTCCATGGGCAGGTCCTCGACCGCGTAACCCATGGACTCGGCCACGATGATGCCCAGGCGCGCCTCGATGGTCTGGGTGCCGTTGGGATCCCAGCGCTCACCCGCGGACTCGGCCACCTCGACTACCGCCGGAGCCGCGACGACCGCCGCGACCGGCTGCGCCACCACCGATTCCGGCAGCGGAGCGCCGGAGGTCACGACCGCGTCGAACAACGGGCGGAAGGCATTGCCCTGCTTGGCGTGCACCGACACCGACGCGCCACCCGGATGCGGGGTGAGCGTGGTGGTCAGGGTGCCGCTCGCCGGAATCGCCTCGTGCGCCAGCGACGCGCCGACGGTGACATCCGAGAGCACCTGCGCGGCAGCGGCATTCACCAGCGCGGACAGGTCGGTGACGGCCTGGGCCTGCACCTCCCACACGTGACGGCCGTCCGGCAGCGCCACATGCGCGCCCGGCACCCGGGCATTGCCCGCGCCGCCGAAGCCGCCGGTCACCTTGGGCCAGTACTCCTTACGCACGAAGGCGGTACGCGGCACCGGCGCGTACGGACCGGCGGGCAGCAGCGAGGGCAGGTCCACCTTGTGGCCCTGCACGTACAGCTGCGCCAGCGCGGAGACGACGCCCGCGGCCTCGTCCTCCTTGCGCTTCAGGGTCGGGATCAGCGCGGCGTTGTGCACGCCCGCCGCGAACGTGGTGCCCAGCACCTGCATGAGCGCCACCGAATTCGGGGCCAGCTCCAGGTAGGTGGTGATGCCGTTGTCCACGGCCTGGCGGATGGCGTTGGTGAAGTACACCGAGCCGCGCATGTTCATGACCCAGTAGTCCACGTCGTGCACGGGCGCGTTGCCGCCGCGGTAGACGGCCGCCGCGTGGACGGTGGAGTAGAGGTCGCGCTTGAGCTTGGTGGGCTCGATACCGGCCAGCTCGGCGGCGAGTTCGCCCAGCAGCATGTCCATCTGCGAGGTGTGGCCCGCGCCGCGGGTCTGCAGCACGCGCGCGAACTTGCCCTCGGCCTCGGCGCGCGCCACGATCGCGTGCACCTGGTCCGGCATGCCGCCGATCACGGTGTTGTTCGGCGCGGCGTAGACCGCGACCTCGATGTCGGGAAACTCGGTCTCGACGAGCTTCGCGATCTCCTCGGCGGAGTACTCCAGCAGTGCCATATTGCGGACCTGGTCATCGGTCAGCATGGCCTCGCCCTCGGCCATCAGGCGCGAGCGGGCGCAGATCACGCGGACCGCGTCCTCGAGCGGCAGACCGCCCGAAATGTATGCTCCCGCAACCTCACCCTGCGAGTGGCCGACCACGCCTTCCGGCTCGGCGCCGTGCGCCCGCAGCACCGAGGCCAGACCCACCTGGATGGTGAAGGTGCCGACCTGGCCGGTGCCGATGTCCCAGTCCTGCTCGTCGTCCAGGATCATCTCGCGGACCGAATAGCCGGCCTCGTCCATCACCAGCTCGTCGACCTGGTCGACGGCCTTGCGGAAGATCGAATTCTCCTGGTAGAGCTGCTTGCCCATCTTCCGGTGCTGCGCACCGAAACCGGCCATCACCCACAGCGCACCACGCGCGGCGGGGGAATCGGCGGTGTAGACATTGGTGCCCGGCTTGCCCTCGGCGATCGACCGCAGGCCCGCGATGGCTTCCTCGTGCGTCTTGGCGACGACCACACCGCGCGAGCGGCCGTGGTTGCGCTTGGCCAGCGCCCGGGCCACATCCTCGAGCGGAGTCGCCTGTCCGGCTTCGGATTCCAACCACTCGGCCAGATCCTTGGCGGCCCGCTTACGACGCGAGGGCAGGTAGCCCGACACCGGCAGGATCAGCGGCATCGGCTCTTCGCGGTTGCCCCACTCCGGTTCCGGCGCGACGACCTCGGTGATGGCCTCGGCCTCGGCGACCACATCGGTGGTCTCGTTGTCGAGATCGGCGGCCGCGGGCGCCTCGGGCGCGGCGGCGGCCGGGACGTACTCCTGGACGACCACGTGCGCGTTGGTGCCACCGAAACCGAAGCCGTTGATGCCGATGGTCGCCTTGCCGCTGTAGCGCGGGAATTCGGTCGGCTGCTCGACGATCTTCAGGTTCGCCTGGTCCCACGGGATGAACGGGCTCGGACCGGCGTAGTTCAGGTGCGGCGGAATGACGTTGTGCTGCAACGACATGATCACCTTGGCGAGGCTCGCGGCGCCCGCGCCGGACTCCAGGTGACCGAAGTTGGTCTTGGCCGAACCCAGTAGCGCGGGCTTGTCGGCCTCGCGGCCGCGGCCGACGACCCGGGCCAGCGCGTCCGCCTCGATCGGATCGCCGATCGGGGTACCGGTGCCGTGGGCCTCGATGTAGTCCACCTGCGACGGCGGGATGCCGGCATCGCGGTAGGCGGTGCGCAGCACGTCGGCCTGCGCGTCCGGGTTCGGGGCCAGCAGGCCGTTGGACCGGCCGTCGCTGTTGACGGCGGAGCCCTTGATGACCGCGTAGATGGTGTCGCCGTCACGCTCGGCGTCGGCGAGGCGCTTGAGCACCAGCAGGCCGCCGCCCTCGGAGCGGATCATGCCGTCGGCGTCCGACGAGAACGCCTTGATGTGACCGTCTTTGGCCACACCGCCGTTGGCGTCGAAGGCGAGCGACGGGGCGGGCGACAGCAGCACGTTCACGCCACCGGCCAGCGCCACATCGGCCTCGCCGCCGCGCAGCGCGCGCACGCCCTGGTGAATCGCGACCAGCGACGAGGAGCAGGCGGTGTCGACGGCCACCGACGGGCCGCGGAAGTCGAAGAAGTAGGAGACGCGGTTCGGGATGATGGCCGAAACGCTGCCCATGATGCCGTAGGCCTCGGCGGACATCGGGGTGCCCGGATCGGTGTTCCCGATTCCCATGCCGGCGATGAGCATGAACTCATTGCTGGAGGAACCGATGAAGACGCCAACCTGCTCGCCCTTGAGGGTGTTCGCGGGAATCCTGGCGTGCTCCAAGGCTTCCCAGGTCAGCTCCAGCGCCATCCGCTGCTGCGGGTCCATGCGCTCCACCTCGACCGGCGAGATGGCGAAGAACTCGGCGTCGAAGCCCTTGATGACGGACTGATCGAGGTAACCGCCCTTGACGGTCGACTTGGCGATCTGTTCCACCACGCGCGGGTCGTCGAGGAACTCCGACCAGCGGCCCTCGGGTAGGTCGCGGATCGCGTCGCCACGGTTGATCAGGAAGTCCCAGGTGGATTCGGGGGTATCGCCCGCGCCCGGGAGGCGGGTGGACAGACCGACGATGGCGACGTCATGCGCCTCGCCCGGCTGGAAACCACGGGTGTAGAACGAGTCGTCGGCCACCTCGGCCGGCAGATCGGGCTCGCCGTTGATGATTCGCTCCGCCAGCGACCCGATGGTCGGGTGCTGGTAGACGATGGTCGCGTTCAGCACGACCCCGGTGAGCTCTTCGATGTCGCCACCCAGCGCGAGAGCGTCACGGGACGCGAGACCGAACTCCTCCATCGGCCGGTCCACCGTGATGTTCTCGATCGGCTGCCCGGTCGCGTCGGCGACCCAGCGGCGCAGCCACTCCCGCAGGTCGGCCACAGACATGTCGGCCACCGCGGGTTTCTTCGCGGCATCCGGGGTCGACGCTTCGCCGGTCGTCTGGGTGGGGTCCGTGCCCTCGTTCTCAGCCATCAGTTCCTCAAGCTACCTGTCTGCTTACGGTGCGCGGCGGTGTTTTCATGCATGAATGGCGCGAACCTTATCGGCTCGCGCCATCCAACTATGAGACTGTCGTCTCACTCCTCGTCTGGTGCATCGGGGAATGCCTGCTGCTTGTATCCACCCCGCAGCGTCCCGCCGATGTACTCCGCCTTGCAGGCGCGACGCGCGATCTTGCCGCTGGAGGTGCGCGGAATCGACCCGGCGGGCACGAGGAGGATGTCACGTGCGGTGACACCGTGCCGGGAGGAGATGGCCGCGCGGACCGCGTCCGCGATCGGAGCCGGATCGGCCTTGCCCGCACCCGGGCCGCGCTCGGCCACGATCACCAGCTGTTCGCTGGCATCGTCGGCGTCGTAGCTCAGACCGGAGTGGCTGTCCTGCGCGAAGACCTCGGCGGGCAGCTGGTTGGCCGGCACCGCGAAGGCGGCGATGAAACCGGCGCGCAGCATGGTCGAGGCCTCCTCGGCGGAGTACTCGAGGTCCTGCGGGTAGTGGTTGCGGCCGTCCACGATGACCAGGTCCTTGACCCGGCCGGTGATGTACAGCTCGCCGTCCACGTAGACGCCGTAGTCACCGGTGCGCAGCCAGTTGCCGTCCAGCGGAACGTCGCCCGCCTTGCTGCCCTCGGGCAGCCGGTTGGTGAGGCGGTTCCGGAAGGTCTTCTGGGTCTCCTCGGCCCGGCCCCAGTAGCCGATGCCGATGTTGTTGCCGTGCAACCAGATCTCGCCGACCTCGCCCTCGGGGAGCTCACGCGCGCCCTCGGGATCGTCGACGGTCTCCGGGTCCACGATCGCGCCCCACTGCGACAGCGAGACATAACCACAGGAGACCTGGGCGATGGCGTTCTCGGTGCCCTGCTCGACCTTCACCACGCGACCGGCGTTGAGCTCGGTGCGGTCCACGTAGATGACCTTGGCCTCGTCCTCGTGCCGGGTGGCCGACACGAACAGGGTGGCCTCGGCCATGCCGTAGCACGGCTTGATGGCGGTCTTGGGCAGGCCGTACGGGGCGAACGCCTCGTTGAACTTCTTCATCGAGGTGGTGGTCACCGGCTCGGAGCCGTTGATCAGGCCGAGCACGTTGGACAGGTCCAGCGACTCGCCCGCCTTGGGCAGACCGCGCACGGCGGCGTGCTCGAACGCGAAGTTCGGTGCGGCGGCGAAGGTTCCGGCGCCGTCGGAGACCGCGGCCAGCTCGTTGATCCAGCGCGAGGGGCGGCGCACGAAGGAGGCCGGGGACATGATGGTGATGTACTTGCCGCCCACGGCGGGCAGGATCACCGTCAGCAGACCCATGTCGTGGTAGAGCGGCAGCCAGGTCACACCGCGCGAGTTCTCGTTCAGATCGAGCGCGTTCACCATCTGCAGCACATTGGTGCCGACACCGCGGTGGGTGATCTCGACACCGGCCGGCACGCGCGTGGAGCCGGAGGTGTACTGCAGGTAGGCGATGTCGTCCACGCGGATGTCGGGGCGGATCCAGGACTCACCGACACTATCGGGGATGGCATCGACCGCGATGATGCGCGGGCGCTGGGCCGCGGGCAGCGCGCGGAAGAACTGCCGTACGCCGGCGGCAGAGGAGCTCGCGGTCAGGATCGCGGAGGGCGTGCAGTCGCCGAGCACGGCGTGCAGCCGGTCGGTGTGGCCCGGCTCGTCCGGATCGAACAGCGGCACCGAGATGGTGCCCGCGTAGATCGCCGCGAAGAAGGAGATGACGTAATCCAGGCCCTGCGGGGCCAGGATCGCGACCCGATCGCCCCGCTTGGTCACCTGCTGCAGTCGGGCGGCCACCGCGCGCAGCCGGGTGCCGAACTGGCTCCAAGTGAGGTCCTGGTACTCACCGTCGCGCTCGCGTGAGTAGTCGATGTAGCGGTAGGCAAGGTCGTTCGCGTCATTGCCCGCAGTGTGCATCTCGACGTAGTCGACGAGGGTACGCCCCTCGGGAATCGTGATGTTCCCCGTTTCGTCGAGGTAATCGTCGAAAGTCTCGTCCATTCCTTCTTCTCCTCCGAGGCACACGCGGCATGGAACGGCTGCTTGCCGCTGTTACCTGTGAGGCCCCGACTGTGTTCGCCCGCGGGAGCTCCATGAGAGACAACCTGCAGAATTTCGTTGCGGTCTGCGCGGTGACCGTCTATTGGCTAGATGTTCTCGAGCCAGGGACATGTTACAGAGGAGCGATCCGGCCATGCTTCGGAGCGGCCGAACATCTCCCAGCTCACACCACTGGACTATGGCTTCACCGGCGCGAATGCCTCCAAATGGGTGGGGAGCGCCCCGGATAGGACACAACTAGGACAGGGATGTGAGTTGCCGCACCCACCGGGTCTCGGCAGTGTCGCAACCCGGAGCACTTTACCGGGTGACCCCCAAACTGGGGGGTTGGTCGGTGGGGGTCACCATTCACTCACGAATGTGCTGGGTGCGGGGCGTTTTCGATCAAGCGCGAGGCCCAGTTCACCGTCCACTGGGTGGCGGTGGTCCCGTTGTCGTCCACCTGGTAGCCGTTGTAGAGGCTGTGGACCGGGTTGCCCGCGGCTTTGACCAGGATGTTCAGGCTGCCGAGGATGTTTCCGGGGTTGAGCGCCTGCCGGGGCGAATCACAGATCAAATCGCCTGCGGCGCAGATGGTGAAGGCCCGGTCGGACAGCTTGCCGAAGCCGCCGCGCGGTCCGGTCATGGTGATGCCCGGCACGTTCAGCCCCCGCAGCGCGATCTCCGCACCGACGCCCGCCGGGGACGGTCCGATGGCCGTGGCCTCGCCCGGGTCGCCGATATCGCGGCGGCCGTCGGCGATGGTGGTCACACCCAGCACCAGGTCCTCGGGCACCGGGCCCTTGCCCGCGCCGATCTGCGCGGCCACGTCACCCGCGATCACCGCGCCCTGCGAGAAGCCCGCCAGCACGAAGGTGGTGAGCGGGCAGTCGGCGTGGGTCTTGGCCAGCTTCTCCGAAGCCCGCTTCGCGCCCTCGGACCGGCTGTTGTTGTACGACGCCTGCCCGTCCGGCGGAATGGCGACCGGATTCGAGAACTGGGCGACGTAGGGAACGGTGTAGACCTCGAGCCGTTCGTTCGGGAACTTGGCCCGAATCGGGTTGGAGATGTTCAACATCAGCGACGCCGGGTTCGCGGTCGGGCTGTAGGGGTCGTCGGTGGCGTTCGACTCCCAGGTGCCCGGAATGGACAGCAGCAGCACATCCGGGCAGGCGGCCGGCTGCGAACTCGGACGGGTGGGTCCCGGCGGCTTGGGGCCGGGCAGCCGCAACCGGCCGGCCAGCAGGTACCACAGCAGCAGCGCCACCACGACCACGATCACGATCGCGGCGATGGCGAGGAGCAGGCAACCCACGGGCCGGGTCCGGCGTCGTCCGTTTCGGCGTCGTGTCGTCACTTGTTGCAGTAGCTCTTCGTGGCGACGTCGTAGTAGGTCTTACCCGCCTGCTCCACCGACATCTTGGCCGGATCGAAGGCCGGGTCGGAACCGGCGATGGCGGTCACGTACGTAATGATCTGGTCCTGCGGCGCGTTCTCCGCCTTGCCCTGGCAGACCAGATTCGCCGCGGTGATGGCGATGTCCGAGGAACCCGGGGTGATGCCGGCCTTCTTCAGCTCCTCGAGGAAGCCCTTCTCCTTGTCCGTCAGCGCCGGGGAACCGGGCGGCGTGGTCAGGAACTGGCTCGGGATCGGCTCCGGGCGCGCGGTCGTCCCGCCGTCGGGCGCGGCCGAGGGGGCCTGCTGATCGGCCGACGGCGTGGCGGCGCCGGAGGCGGCGGCCGTGGTCTTGGTGGCGCTCAGCGTGGGAGTGCTCTTGGCGGTCGAGTCGTTGCTACCGCACGCGGCGAGCAGGCCGGCGGCGGCGAGGGCGGCCACCACGCCGAATACCTTTCCACGGGTTCCGTGCATCTATTCGCTTCCTATTTCTGTCCAAGGGCAAAGGTCGCCCCCAGGCTAGCCGCAACCCGGACGTGGAGCCCGAACCACAACGGACCCTCATCCGTTTCTTAGGGCCGATTAGGGTCTGTTCGTCGGAAAAGTCTCAGTTGGGACGGACTTCAGGGCCCAGCGCGGGGATGGGTGCCGGGGACGGCGGTTCGGCCGGAGTGGGTTCCGGGGCCGGGACCGGAGCCGCTGCCGGGGCCGGGACTGCGGCCGGAGCGGCAGCCGGGGCCGGTGCGGGGGCGGGCGCCGCGGGGGCGGGAGCGGCTACCGCCGGGACGGGAACCTCGGCGGGGGCCGGAGCCGGGGCGTTCGCGGGAGCCGGAGCCGGGGTGGCGGCCGGAGCCGCCGCCGGAGCCGGGTCGGGCTTGGGCGCCTCGCTGCCGGGGATGGCGATGGGCCGCCCGTCGAAGGTGGCCGCGACGGCGCGGCCGTCGTGGATGGTGATGGTGCCGCCCTGGAAGGTCTGCTGCAGGCCACCCGGGGTCTGCCCCTCGTCGGAGATCGGGAAGCCGAGCGGTCCGTTCTCGAATCCGGTTGCGCCCCAGGCGTCCATGATCTGGCCGGTGCGCACGCCCCAGGCCCCCGAGAGCGGGCTCCAGTAGATATTGCCGCCCTCGAAGGCGCTGTAGCGGCCGAAGTCGCGCAGCCCCTGCTCACCGCTGGTCGGGAAACCGTAAGGGCCGCTCTCGAATCCGAGCTGGGAGTACTTGCCCAGGATCAGGCCCTGCACCAGATGCGCGCCGGTCTTGGCGGTGAAGTACACCGGTCCGTTCTCGAAACTCTGGATCACGCCGTCCTTCTGGGGCGTGCGCGCCTCCTGCCCGTTCGGGTAGCCCGCCGGGCCGTGCTCGAAGCCCTGCCGGGCCCATTCGTCGAGGATCGCGCCGCGCACCGCCTGGGCCCCGGTCTGCGGGGTCCAGTAGATGGATCCGTTCTGGAAGTGCTGCACCCGGCCGCGGCCGTCGGGCAGTCCGCCCTCGCCGCCGGTCGGGAAGCCGAGCGCGCCGGTGGCGCCGCCGAGTCCGGCGTAGCTGCCGCCGATCGCGCCCGCGACCGGCTGCGCGCCGGTGCCCTGCGAGAACATCACCCGGCCGCCGCGGAAGTCCTGGCCGACGCCGCCGGTCGTCGGGTATTCGCCGGTGAGGCAGTCGCCGAGCCAGTTGTTTCCCTGCACCACCGGGGCGATCGCGCCACCGGTCTTGCAGTTGGGCGGGGTGGAGTCCACCCCGAGCGCGGCCGCGGTCTGCGGCCAGGCCTGACGCATCTCGAAATCCCAGTACGGCCAGGTGTGGGTGCCGGAGGCGCGGTAGTTCACCGAGACCGGGATGTTCAGCTTGTTGAGTTTGGCCACGAAGTTCTGGGTGCTCAGCCGCGACAGCACCTCGAGCCCGAGGCCCGCGTAGTTGGTGCTGATGCCGGGAATGTCGGAGAGCGGGTCGGTGGCGCCCGCGACGCCGTTGCCGCTGGAGACGTACAGCGCGGTGCCCTTGAGCTTCTCGGCCTGCTCGTAGGGGTCGTGTTCCTTCCAGGCGGCGCTGGTGGGCGGACCGAACATCTTCGACGAGTCGAAGCCGCCCGCGTCGTGCATGGCGAAGTTGACCGCCTGCGGCATGCCCAGCGAGGTCAGGGTGAGGAACCCGGAGTAGGAGGACGCCGAGCGGACCCAGCCCGGATTGCGCGCGGCCAGCATCATGGCGGCGGTGCCGCCCATCGAGAGGCCCTCCACCGCGCGCACATCGGTGGCCCGGAACTGGCTCTCCAGCAGCGGCGGGAGTTCCTTCACCAGGAAGGTCTCCCACTGGTAGTTGTGGCCGTTGTCGGGGGCCAGCCAGTCGGCGTAGAAGCTGGACTGTCCGCCTACGGGCAGTACCACCAGGGCGTTCTTGTCGGCGTAGAAGCCGGCCGCGCCCGCGTCCTTGGTCCAGCCGTTCTCGTCGTCGGTCGCGCGCAGGCCGTCGAGCATGTAGACGACCGGGAATTTGGCGTCCGGCTTGGTGTTCCAGTCACGCGGCAGCAAAAGCTGAATCTGGAGGGGGGAACCGGTCGCGGGGGAGTTCACCCACACATTGACCCGGTGGTCGTTCAGCCAGTTCATCTTCTGGACCGAGGCCGCCGGAGCCGGGGCCTCGGGGGCGGCGGTTGCCGCCCCCGGCACTAAGAAAGTGCTCGCTGCCAGCGGAAATACCGCCGCCATGGCGCATGCCATCCTGCGCATGCGCCCTGTTCTGATCCCACGGACAACTCCAGCCACATTAGTGTTGTACCTCCGGAACCTTGTGAGTTCCGGTAGGACACACGCAAATCTGCCGTTCCGCAGCAAACTCCCAGTTGCCGGTCCGGGCCGGGCGTCAAGCCCCCAGCGCGGCCAGGATGTCGGGCCGGGCTTCGGCCAACTGGTCCTGCCAGTAGCCCCAGGAGTGGGTGCCCTGGACCGGCAGGTTGTAGTGCGCGTCGATGCCCAGCTGTTCCATTCGACCCATGAACGACATGGTGTTCACCATCGACAAGGACTCCAGCGCAACGGCATTCACGGTGTTGAACATTCCGGTCGCCGAGTCCGGATTGTCGTGCGGGCCGAGCACGCCCCACGAGGCGGAGATGAACAGCGGCAGATTGCGCAGCTGCGGCGCGAAGACGAACGGGTCCATGCGCAGCCACTGCGGGCTCCACGGCCAGGCCATCGAATCCACATTGAAGCGGCCCGCGTCGAGCATGGCGATCCGGATCGCCTCCCGCATCCCGGGCGCGGAGATGTTGAGGTAGCCCGAGAACGAGGACGCGTGTTTGAACTGGTCGCGGTGGTAGGCGGCCAGCGCCAGCGCCGCCGAGCCGCCCATGGACAGTCCGGCCACCGCGTTGTTGGTGCGGGAGACGCCGTAGCCCTCGAGGAACGCCGGCAGCTCCTCGGTCAGGAAGGTCTCCCACCTGTAGGTGAGCTTCTGACCGTTGGTCGAGGAGGGCGCGCGCCAGTCCGTGTAGAAGCTGGACTGGCCGCCGACCGGCATCACCAGGGTGACATTGTCCTCGGCGAACTGTTTCAAGGCATCCGTCTCGAAAGTCCAGGCATTGAAGTCATTTCGGGCACGCAGCCCGTCGAGCAGGTACAGCGCGGCGTTGCCGCCGTGCCGCGCCCACTGCACCTGAACCTTGATCGGGCCCATGCTCGAGGGGACGTACAGCTCCTCGAATCCGCCCTCGGGGGTGCGATGCACCGGGTGCGTGGGCATGGCGGCCGCGGGCCCGGCCAACGCCGGGACCGCGGCCACCGACAGGGCCGTGACCAGGGCGCGCCGCCAGAACCTTCGGACGCGAGCGCGCGTGGTGAGCCGAACCGAACCGTGCTGTGGGCATGACGAAGCGCCCTGTACTGCCATAGAGATCGATCTCCTGAACCGCAGGGGGGAACCACACCGACGTGACGGGAGTCACGGACAACGGTGCACTCTACAGTCGGCTCGGAGGTATCGGAGGGAACCGGCGGGTATCCCGTTCAGCAGGCCTGTATTTCGATCACTGCTCCACGCCGAGCGCGGCCGCGACCTGCGGCCAGGACTGTCGCATCTCGAAATCCCAGTACGGCCAAGCGTGCGTGCCGGCCGCCCGGTAGTTCACCGAGACCGGAATGCTCAATTTGTCGAGTTTCGCGGCGAATTGCCGGGATGACATGCGCGCCAGGATCTCCAGCGCCGTACCCGACCAGTCGGTACTCACGCCGGGGACCGTGGCGCCACCCCGGACACCCCCGGACCCACTGCCGCTGGAGATGTAGAGGCTGACGCCCTTGAGCCGTTCGGCCAGTTCATAAGGATCGTGCGCGGACCACTCCGCGGCGCCCGGCGGCCCCCACATGAAGTCGGCGTTGTTCTCCCCCGCCGCCCGTTGCGCGAGCTGGATCGCCTGCGGCATACCAATAGTCGTGGCCGTGAGCAGCCCGGAGAACGAGGCCGCGAAACGCGCGAAGCCCTTGTTCCGCGCGGCCAGCGTCATGGCGGCCGAACCACCCATCGACAGTCCGGCGATGCCGCGCACATCGGTGGTGCGCCAGTCGCGTTCGAGCAGCGGCGGTAATTCCTTGGTGAGGAACGTTTCCCACCGATTGGTCTTGCCTTCCGAAGCCTGTCTCCAGTCGGTGTAGTAGCTCGCCGCGCCACCGACGGGCAGGGCGACCACCACGTTCTTGTCAGCGTAGAACGACTGTGCCCCAGCCTCTTTCGTCCATCCGCTCTCCTGATCACCGGCCCGCGTTCCGTCCAGCAGGAACAGCACCGGGAACTTGGCGGCGGGCCGCGCGTCCCAATCGCGCGGCAGCAACAGCTGTACCTGCACCCGCCCGTGCATGGCGGGCGAATCCACCCACAGCGCAACACGTCTCGCGCCCAGCGGGGTGACCTGACTGATGA
>NZ_JBHWHH010000167.1:0-16025 GCF_042732555.1 Nocardia sp. NPDC059764 | reverse complement strand
GTCCCCTCTTATCGAAGCGGTCACCGTGCGTGCGCGGTGGCCTTCGCGGCCGGGTGGGGTGTGCCCACCAGGGTCGCCGGGTAGAGCGTCTGGGCGAAATTGCGGTCCTGGGCGTCGATGTCCAGGCCGCCGGGGACTGGCTTGCCGTCGCGCATGATCGAGCCCGGCAGCTGGTAGCACATGATCGACAGGGTGTCGGTCGGTGTGGCGATGAGGCTGACGTCCTCGAGCGGAGTCAGCACCTGGGCGCGGGTGGTGTCCGGGCTCCAGCCGTCGGTCGCCTGGAAGTACTTGATCGCCTTCTTGGGGTCGATGCCATCGACGACCTCGCGGCGCAGGTGCTCATGCGGGAAGCCCAGGGTGTGGCCGGTCTCGTGGCGCACGACCCGCTTGTACTCGCTCTCGGGGGTGTCCATGGAGAAGGAGTCCAGGTTCATGGTCGGCTGGTCGGCCGCGATGTGCAGGATGTCGGTGCCCAGATACGACCAGTAGCCGTCGCCGGGGGTGCGGGCGATCCGCACTTCCGCGTCCTTGCCGCGGCTTTCGGAGAACTTGATGTTCGCGCCCGGCGACCACGCGTTCATGTGGCTGACGATGCGCTTCTTGAGGTCGGCGTCGTCGGTGTCGAGGAACCGCACCGCGAGATGCACGCCGCCGCTGCGCCAGTACTTGGTGGTGATGGCGGAGATGAATTCCTTGTTCACCGTCCCCGGCGCGACCAATCCGGTGACCGGGCGCAGGTACGGGCGGTTCGCGGGATTGATCTCCACGGCCGTCTTGGCGGCCGCGAACAGGGTGTCGCCGGGCAGACTGCGCGGCGTGCACACGATGATGGCGTCTCCGGTGGACATGTCTTTCACTCCTGGTGGTGATTCGTTGCGGTGAGGGTGACCTCGGTCCAGAGGTCGCCGTGCACGGCCAGGTGACCGGGTACGGCCTCGGGCGGCTGGTCCGCTCGGACCACCGTGTGATGGTGCTGTTCGAGCGACTCGACCAGCGACTTCTTGGGTATGGTCTTCACCCATCGCTGCACCGGCCCGAACGGGACCATCGCGTACCCCGATGTCTGCCAGTCCTTTTCGACGAATCGGCGAGGAGTGGCGTTGTGCGACCCGTGATGGCCGACCTTGTACAGCGCCAGGTCGGTCAGCAGGTCGACATTGCGGGCGTCGGAGAACACGTACTCCCACGCGCCCTGCTGCGCGTCCCCGGGGAACAGCAGCCGCGTTCCGGACACATCGAGGACGAAGAAGACACTGGTGTTGTTCACGGCGTTCTCCAGAATCGCCGCGGCACGCAGCAATCGATCGTCATCGTGCACCAGATTCTCCAGCGCCAGATCCGCTTTCGCCTCCGGAAGCCGGCCCGGCAGCTGACTGGAGCTGATGTACCGCGCGTGGAACAGCGGCGTGAGCGGCCCGGCGGAGTCGGTGCCGGCGCGGACCAGTGGCCACGACTGCTGGGTGGGCGGATCCATGCGCGCGAGGAACTTGATGTCGCGGGAGGGCCCGAGAATGTGGGCGACCACGCCGACTCGGTCCACGGCGATCCGGTTCTCGGCCTCGGTCCGGCTGGGCAGGAACCGAACCCGGTGCGGGGCGGCGAACCCGCGCTGATTGCGGCCCAGCAGACGATCGGTCGCGGCGGCATTTCCTTGCGCGTTGAGCGCGAACATGCGGGCCTGTTCGACACTGGCGGGCAGGCGGCCGTCGAGTTCGGCGACGCGCCGTTGGCTCAGCGCCAGTAGGCCGTTGGCGGCCTCGGCCTGGCCGCCGCGGATGCGGCGCGCGTCCGCGTCGTCGGGATCCTCGACGAACGGCACCCACACCTCGTCCACCAGCACCTGTTCCCATTCCTCGCAGGCGAATCCGGTGATGTGGTCGGCGTGGTGGTGGGTGGCGACCACGACATCGAGGTGCGGGCGGTGGTCGGGCGCGGCCTCGGTGAGATCGGCGATGATGGCGCGCACCGATTCGCGGATCGGGCGGGCCCGGCCCTGACTGTGCACGCCGCAGTCGACCAGCATCCGCCAGGTGTCGTCGCCGCGACGGACGGTCACCGTGAACGCGTCGCCGAAGCCCACGTTGTACATGCGGACCGAAATCGTTGTCCGGGTGGCCATCTCGCACCTACTCCCCGGTGTCGGAATGGATCGTGGCGAAGCCGAGACGGTGAATCGCGTGCTCGGCCGTGAAGGCGCTCAACGGGTCCGCGGCCTCCAGGGACTCGAACCATCGGGTCATTTCGGCGAGCCGCTGCTTCCCGGCCTCATGGAACTCTCTGGCGTTGTCGTCGGTTGCCACCGCCGGATCACTCAGGGGCAGCGGCTTCGCGATGATGTATTCGACGCCGCCGTCCACCCGGACGACCAGGGCGGTGCCCGCGCGGATCGCCGGCGGCTTGTACTGCTTCGGGTCCTCGAGGTCGGTGCGCCGCTGCAGCAGCTGGATGGCCAGCTCCGGGCGCGGCAGCCGGTCGCCCGCCCGCCGGTAGGAGACGTGGATGCCTTCGCAGCTGATCGGCAGCTTCGGATCGAGTCCGAGTTGCAGGGCGTTCACGCGGGCCCAGGCGGTGATGCCGATGGCGACCTCACGGAAGACCACACTCGCCGTCGGGGGCTCCAGGGCGCGGGGACTGCCATTGCCGTCGGGGACCGGCG
Organism: Nocardia sp. NPDC059764; assembly: GCF_042732555.1. NCBI lineage: Bacteria > Bacillati > Actinomycetota > Actinomycetes > Mycobacteriales > Nocardiaceae > Nocardia > Nocardia sp. NPDC059764. The sequence goes on along the minus strand of NZ_JBHWHH010000167.1, from coordinate 13,366 downwards.
GCGTGCGCAATTCACCCGCAGCGCCGCCCGGGTCGAGGTCACGGGAGGCCGACAGAATGACCTTGGACAGATCCACCGCGTGTTTGCCGCGGCTGAGGTTCAGGCCGGTGTCGGGCTGATGCCAGACCAGCGCCTCATCGGTCAGCGAGGCGACGCTGGTCGGCCAGATGCCGCGCCGGCGCAGCGCCTCCACCAGCGTGGCGCGTAGATGCTCGCGGTCCTCGGGGTAGAGGCCGCGGTCGGCGGTGACGATCGCGCGCACCACATCGCCGAAGCGGACATCCACCACCGGCAGGTAGTCGAAGGCGCGCACCACCATTCCGAGGAGGCGGTCCGCGGTCTTGACCGCCTCGTCGGCGATGCGGGACACCAGATCCGGATGCAGGTGGCCGGGCGGCAGCACGCCGGTGCCGCCGGTCGCGATCCGCAGCAGGTCCGCGATGGCGCTCTGATAGGAGTCGAGGTAGGCGTCGAAGACCGCAGCCACGAAGCAGGCGCCCAGCTCGTGCGGGTCCTGCGCGGCCAGAAACTGATTGGGGGTGCGGTCCGGGCTGCGGATCGCCGACCGCAGGGCCGCGCCGCGGCCGGTGGATTCACCGAATTCCCGTGCCAGGTCCAGGAGTCCGCCGCTCTTGCCGAGCTCGCCCGAGGTCTTCGCGATGGCGTCGACGACGACGTCGCGGTGGGTGAAATGCTGGAACAATGCCATCAGATCGGCCACCGCCTCATGCCAGGCGAAGACGTCCCGATGCGTGGATTCGCTGTAGAGACGGCGGATTCGGTGCACGATCGCATGCGTCACCTCGTGGGCGACGATATCGCTCGACAGGCAGGTGAAGATGATCTGACTGGGCAGATTCGCGCCCGGGTTCTCGGCATCGGCCCGGTAGTAGCCGAACAGGACCGCGCGGCGCTTCGGATCGAAATAGGCGTTCTGGCCCTCGAAGGCGTGCGGAACCAGGCGCAGGACCTGCTCGCGGTGCCAGCGGAAACGGCGGCCCATGAAGCGCTCGAAGCGTTCCAGGACGCTCATCGCGACGGCGTAGACGACCTGCTGATGGGCGCGAGGATCGCTCTCGGTCGGGCGAATTCCGTCCTGCGCCAACAGATACGGGTCGTCGAGGTCGATCGGGGCGTACCACTTCTCGCGGCTGGCGTCGTAGTCGACGACCTGCACGAGTCCGCCGTCCGGGCCGGGGCCCTTGAACTTCTCGAACGGGATGTCCAGGGTGAGGAAGCGCCCGGTCAGGCGCGTCGACATGGGGTCGAAGGCGAAGGTCCGCAGTCGGCGGCGTGCGGGCGGGCAGATGCCGCCCATGCTGTAGGCGACTACAGGTGCGGTTTCGTCCATTGCTCGTCCTCCCACCGGACCGCGCGCGGGATTCGCTTGCCGTAGTTCGTATCCGTCTCGCACCGGGTCCGCACGCTCGCGTGCAGCAGGGCATCCGCGGGAATGCGGCGGTGACGGTAGGTGAGCAGTGCCCAGATCCAGCCCATGCGGTGCACTCGGCCGCTCGCATGGTTCTCGGTCAGGGCGCAGACATCGCGGTAGGCCTTGGGCTTCAGGTTCAGTCCGGCCTCGATCGCGCCGTCGGATATCCATTTCAGCGCGATCCCGGCCAAGCGCGGATCGTCCTCGAAGGTGCCGCCGACATCGGAATGGACCCCGGCGAACCAGGCCTCGGTGAGAACGGGCCGCTCGCCCTTCGGAACGACGAGATATTGCTCGTACGGGCGTCGCTTCTCGTCGATGGAAACGGCGTGCCGCACGCGTTCGACATTCGGGATCTGACGGGTGAAGGGCCAGTGCAGATTCCAGCGGAACAACCCGGCCGCCTTCACCGTGTCCCAGACCCCCAGATATTCGATGGGAATCGAGAATTCGCCCTCGGGGGTCTTCGAACAGAAGGAGCGGGCATAGCGGCGCAGTTCGGGCCAATCCGTCGTCTTGCGGGTATAGGCGCTGACGACGTATTGGACGAGATTCTCGCTGCCGGGCCGCAGCAGCCCGGGCTCGTGCAACAGCCCGGCCAGGGCCCGCGCGGTGTAGGCGCCGCGGCTGAAACCGAAGACGAACACCCGGTCGCCCGGACGCCAGTGTTCGATCAGATAGGTATAGGCCTCAGCGAGATTCGAGCGCAGACCGCTGCCCACGGCCAGGCCGAGCATGCGCGATACCCAGCGCGCGGGCGGCGACCACGCGCCCCGGGCGCTGAAGGTGCCGACGCCCGGATCGTAGAACGCGATCTGCCGGGTGGAATCGCTCAGATCGAGCATCTCGAACAAACGGACGACATTCGTGCTGCCGGTGGCCCGGAGTTGATTGCCTGTCCCGTCGAGACAGATGACGATGTTCTTCGCCGCCGATTCTGTAAACACCTATCGAGTGTCGCGCCGAAGAATCGCCAGGTATCGAGTAGTGGCGTACTCGAATTTAGATAAACGGAGGGGTCAACTACTGAATTCGGGTACCCCAGGTGAGTGCTCTACTATCGCCGGCGCCCGCACGGGCGCGGAACCGACTGCTTGGCGGGGCCGGCAAGGTGAAGGGCCTCCTGCACGCCTTCGCCGAGGGCGGCAAGTTCTCCACCAAGGCACTGAAAGGCGCCCGCAAGGAGAACCTCGACTTGTCCACGCCCCACGAGGTTTTCACCATGGGCCTCGACGACCTCGCCGCCGCCGGCCTCGACCACGCCCAGCCCGTCGGCTGGCGCTACCTGGTCACCGACGGCACCCAGATCATCGCCAGCGCCGAAACCGCCCCCGACGGCACCCAGGAAGTCTCCCAGTTCACCGAGGGCCCCTTCGCCCTCGGCACCGACAACAAGGCCCAAACCCTCCGCGAACTGCCCCAGCTGGAGAAGAAGGGCTACGAACTCCGCCTCCTCCGCATCCCCGCCCTCTACGTGACGGCTCTCTGGCTCCACTCACCGACCGACGACCTCCTCGTCCCGCTGGAACCCTCGCCCATCGGCAAGGAAGGCAAACCCGTCCCCACCGCCGACTTCCTCGCCGAACTCTCCGACCTCGCCCGCAACACCACCACCCCACCCGCCTGACCCCCGCCCCGGCCGAGAAAGCCGCTGCACCGCAGCGGCTTTCCTCCGGGCTGTGACCCGTTCCGCGTGGATCCGCCTCCCTCCGCGGTGACCCACAGACGGCGGTCGACCTTGAACCGGTTGTACCGACCCGGTTCGACTCCGACCGCAACCGGAGTCGCCGCGGGCCCAGCAGGTCACGACGACTTCGTCATTGCGCATCTCGCCGGTGATCGTCCGCGGTTCGGCGCGGCGGTCGAGGCCCGCCGGCGATGCCGACGTGGTCGAGTTCGGCCAGGACGGCCGTCACTACTTCGGGGAAGGCGGCCGCGACCGGATCGGACAGGCCGACGCCGAGGTCGAGACGCTCGGCCTCGACGGCGACGACCACGAGTTCGTGCGGAACCCGACCGAGCAGACGGCCGAGCGGCACGGCATCAGGTATGCCGATGGCGTGAGAGCTGGCCGCGTGGGTGAGCCCATGCGCGGAGTCGAGGGTGGTTCGCCAGACGCGGCCGGGCGTCGATGGCTGACAGAGCACGGCATCGACCACCACCGCGAGTTCGGCCCCGGCCCACAGGTCCAGCAGCCCGGTCGGATCACTATCACACAGGGCGACCGAAACCCCTGGCAGACAGAGCTTCTCGAGGTACCGGGCGACCGCCGGGCCGATGCCGTCGTCGCGCCGATACTCGTTGCCGACGCCGATCACGACCGCTCGCGGCCCGCTCATCGGCGCACCACGTCGAGTTCGAGGAAATGGGCCGCGCACGAGATGCACGGATCGTAGTTGCGGATCGTGCGTTCACACAGGTGCGTCAGCGCGGCATCGTCGAGGTCGAGATGCTCGCCCACCACCCGGCACAGGTTGTCCTCGATGGCGGTCTGATTCTGCGATGTCGGCGGCACGATGACAGCGGATCGGATGATTCCCCGCTCGTCGACCTCGTACCGGTGATAGAGCAACCCCCTCGGCGCCTCACTGACACCGTGGCCGACGCCGGCGCGCGGTGCGCACGGCACTGCCGCGCGGTCGGACGGCCGGTAATCCCCGATGATTCGCAGGGCCTCGTCGATCGCATAGACCACCTCGACGGCGCGAACCAGGATGCTGCGGAACGGATTCCGACATTGCTCGCCGAGGCCGACGGACGCGGCTACCTCGCGGGCCAGTGGTGAGAGCTGCCGGGAGTTGAGGCTGTAGCGGGCCAGCGGACCGGTCAGATACCGCTCGCCGTCGAGCCTGGCGTGCAGCGCCGTCGAGTGCGGAACCTGCTCTTCGACCACGTGCGCGCCGAACTCCGCTGCGGGGAAGGCCGAGCCCGTGCTGGTGCACACCATCCCGTCCTCGATGGCATACCGCCCCGGCGCGGTGGCGGCCATCAGCTCATGGTCGAGCTCCATGTCGGGGAAGTCGAATCCGGCGGCGAAACGCGCGGTCTCGATCGCGTAATCCAGTGCGCGGCGCAGCTGTTCGGCGACCGCGTCCAGATCGGCGCGGCTCGGCAGCGAGTAGAAGCCGCCGACGCGGACATTGACCGGATGGATCGGGCGCCCGCCGATGAGCTCCAGCAGACTGTTGCCGGCCTTCTTCAACGCCAGGCCGTGCTCGACCAGTTCCCGGTGATGGGTGGCCAGCGCGAGCGCGTCGGGGTAGCCGAGAAAGTCCGGCAAGTGCAGCAGGTGAATATGCAGGGCGTGGCTGGCGATCCATTCGCCGCAGTACAAAAGCCGCCGCAGCTCGGCCAGCGCCGCGTCCAGCTCGATGCCGCAGAGTTGTTCGAGCGCGTTGCAGGCGCTGGTCTGATACGCGACCGGGCAGATGCCGCAGATGCGGGCGGTGATGTCGGGCGGCTCGGTGTAGGCCCGTCCGCACAGGAACGCTTCGAAGAACCGCGGCGGCTCGTAGATGTTCAGCTCGGCGCGCTCAACTCGGCCATTCTCGATGACCACACGCAGGGCGCCTTCGCCCTCGACCCGGGCCAGCGAGCTGACCCGCAATTGCCTACTGCGATGGCTCATCGCGCGTCCTCTCCGCGAAGGGCGGCGCGCCCACGGCGAACGTACTGAAGACCCTGTCGATATCGTCGGTATCCATGCCGTTGACGCGCAGAATCGGCAGCAGCGCACCGATATTGGGCCGCGCCATCGGACCGAAACACCCGTAGCAGCCGCGATGGTAGGCCGGGCACAACGCCCCGCAGCCGGCCTGAGTGACCGGCCCCAAGCACGGGATGCCATCGGAAACCGTCACGCAGGTGGTGCCGCGGCGCTTGCACTCGGTGCATACGCTGGTGTCCGGCAGATCGGGCTCGCGGCCGGCCAGCAACGCACACAACGTGCCGAGCAGCTGACGGCGGTCGATCGGACAGCCGCGCAGCTCATAGTCCACCGGCACGTGCGCTGCGATGGGCGTCGCGGTCGCGAGTGTCGAAATATATTGGGGGCTGGCGTAAACCACTGACGCGAACTCAGCGACGTCGGCGAAGTTGCGCAACGCCTGGATGCCGCCGTGGCAGGCGCAAGCCCCGATCGTCACCAGGATCCGCGACTGCGCGCGAATCTCGATGATCCGCCGCTGTTCATCCGGCGTGGTCACCGAGCCCTCTACCAGTGACACATCGTAGGGTCCGCCCTCGACCACGCTCGACGCCTCGGTGAAATGCGCGATGTGGACCCGGCCCGCGAGGGTGAGCAACTCGTCCTCGCAGTCCAGCAGGGAGAGCTGGCAGCCGTCGCACGAAGTGAACTTCCACACCGCGAGCGTCGGGGCGGCCATCACAGCTCCCGCACCGAGATCAGCGGTTCGGCGACCGCGTAGTCCACCACCGGCCCGTCCCGGCACACCAGCAGCGGACCGAGCTGGCAGTGCCCGCAGCGGGCGACACCACACTGCATGTTTCGTTCCAGCGCTACCCGGATATCGGTCGGCGCAACACCCTTGCGCAGCAGCGTCTGCGCGCAGAACCGCATCATCGGTTCCGGTCCGCACAGGAACGCGGTGGTACGCGCCGGATCGACGATCAGCCTGCCCAGCGGTTCGGTGACGAAGCCGATTCGCCCGGTCCAGCCGGGGGACGGATGGTCCACGATCTGATGAACCTCGATCTCGCCACCGGTCTGCCAGCCATGCTGATCTTCCCGGAAGAGGATGTCGGCGGGCGTGCGGGCGCCGGTGATCAGCGTGACGCTGCGGTACTCGGTGCGCCGCGCCAACGCCTCCAGCACCACGGGACGCAGCGGAGCCAGGCCGACCCCACCGCCGACGATGATCAAGTCACGGTCGACGGCCGAATCGAGATCCCAGCCCGTCCCGAAGGGACCGCGCGCCCCGATGACCGCACCGATCGGCGCGTCGTGCAGGGCGGCGCTCACCGCGCCGACCACGCGGATGGTGTGCTCGAGCAGATCGCCCGCAGCACAGGGATCGCCGCTGACCGAGATAGCGATCTCGCCGACACCGAAGCGGTAGAGCATCATGAACTGCCCGGCCCGGAATCGTTGTGCCGCACCGTCGATCGGGGTGAGTAACAGGGTCACGGTGTCCGCGGTCTGCGGGACGCGGCCGGTCACCCGGTAACGGAGCATGGTGTCCGGGTCGGTGGGCACGCGAACGGGCAGCGCACTGGTCACTGTTGGCCCCCGTACGGGCCGAGTCGCGCCGGCGCGACGAAGCAGGTCTCACCGGGATTGCGGTAGAGGTCCAGCAATCGGGCGCGGGTGGCCTGTAGGCGTTCCGCCAGGACCTCGAACAGCAGTAGCGTCAGCGCGTGCCCGAATCTCGGGTCGGCGTCGGCGAATTCGGATAACCGTGCCGAGTCGAATTCGATCGCCTGCACCGGTTCGGTCGTGATCGCGCCGAAATGCCACCGGTATGGCGGCACGGCCCACGACCAGCCCAGCAAATCGCCGGGGCCGAGTGTCTGCACCACGACATCGCCGCGTCCGGGCACGGCCGCGTCCAGCACCACGCGCCCGGAGCAGATCATCCAGCAGCGGTCGGCCCGTTGCCCTTCCACGATCAGCCGCCGGCCGGGCGGATAGCGGACGTCGTGTCCGGCGCGAGCCAGCGTGTCGAGGTGCGCGCGGTCCAGCGCGGCCAGCGGCGCGAAGGCCGACAGTTCCTCAGCGGTGGTCATCCGCTGCTCCCTCGTCGAGTTCAGCGAGTCGGGCGACCTCGACGGTCAGGTCGATGCCCGCCGGGCACCAGGCGATGCAGCGCCCGCAGCCCACGCAGCCGGAACTGCCGAACTGGTCGTACCAGGTGCCCAATTTGTGGCTGAGCCATTGCCGGTAGCGACTCTCACCCGACTGTCTGACGCTGCCGCCGTGCAGATAGGAGAAGTCCAGTTCGAAGCAGGAGGCCCAGCGCTCCCAGCGTTCGGCGTGCTCGCCGGTGAGATCGGTGACGTCCTCGGTGCTGGTGCAGAAGCAGGTCGGGCACACCATGGTGCAGTTGCCGCAGGTCAAGCAGCGGCTTGCGACGTCCTCCCACTGTGGGGACTCGCGGGAACGGCGAATCACCTCGCGCACGTCGACATCCGGCATGCTGCGGCCCATCCGCCCGGCCGCGGCCGAGACCTCGGCGCGCGCGGCCGACATCTCGGCGTCCGAGGCCGGTTCGGTGACCAGTTCGGCCAATATCCGCGCGCCCGCGTCGCTGCCCGGCTCGGCGAGGAACCGATGGCCGGTCGCGCCGAGTCGTTCGGTGAGCGCGATGTCGTAGCCGGCGCCCACACCCGGCCCGGTGCCCATCGAAGAGCAGAAGCACACCCCGCCGGGCTCGGTACAGTTCACGCCGATCAGGAACAGCTCACGCCGCCTGGCCGCGAAGGCCGAATCCGGATACGCGTCCTCGCCGAGCACCCGGCCGAGGACGGCGATCGCGGCCATATCGCAGCCACGTACACCGAGGAAGGCGGTCGGCACCGGAATCTCCTGTGCCGCACGCGCATTCAGGTCGGCATCGAACTCTGCCACCCGGCGGCGCGGCGGGTGCAAAAACTGCTTCCACGATCCGGGCCCGGCCGAATGGGCGAAGACCGCGGCGTCCTCACGCCGATGCAGCCGGTACCGGCCCGGCTCGGTGTGCACGCCCCAGCCCGCGGGCAGCCCGGCGCCCGAGTCGAGTTCGTCCAGGACGATGGCGCCGTCGCGGACTTGCGGGCCGATCACCCGATAGCCGTGTGCACGCAGCACGACGATCAGCTGGTCCAGACCCGCCCGGTCGAATGTCACGGTCTCGCCGACGGTCATCAGCAGCCTCCGTTCGGTCACGAGGTCGGTGCTCGATCACGACGTCGGTTCCGAGTCTGGTCGGGGCGGATCCGCCGGGGGAGCGCCGAAGGTCCCGTCCCGGGCAGCCGGAAGGCACCAATCGGTGCCGCGTCCCTCAGCACACCGTGGCCGCGAAAGCCGGCCTACACCGGCTAGCGCATTGGGTACGCGCACAGTCGGCGGCCGGATGGGTGACCGAGAGGACGACGTCATGGCGGGAATCGATGAGCGCCCACAATGTTCGCCGTCCACAGGTCTGAAACCCGAACGCGACCACGCGCGTACCGGTTCCTGCCCTTCCTCAGTAGAGGCTGTGCGCTATCACCAGGCCATGTTCGCGTAGCTCGCGAGCATTTCCTCGCTCTCGCGCGAGAGCTTCCAGGTACCGCCGACGTTCTTCCAGGTCACCGAGAACGGGAAGGCATAGGATCCCAACCGGCTGTTCAGCGTGGCGGACAGGACGTCACCGTCGACCGAGATCGGCCCCGACACGTCCCAGCTGTACCCCGGAATCCGCTGAATCACCTGACGCACGTTGACGATCTGGCTCGCGTCGCCGGACTCCAGCTCGGCGGACGACCCGTTCAGCGCCGCCTGCAGCTTGCCCTGCAGCTCACCCGCGGACGGCGTGGCCGGCGCGGCCACGGCGGCCGGCGCGGTCGCGACGACGGCGACGGCCGGCGCCAACAAGCTGGCGGACAGCATCGAGGCCACGACGAACTTGCGAATCATGAGCAGATCTCCTTCAGGTCAGGTTAGGCTAACCATAGACTATGGCGGAGGGGTCATGTCCACTCCTTCGTCGGAGAACGATATGTCCGAACGGGATTCGCCAGCTCGTTGCGTGTCAGCCCAGCAGGACCCGCGTCCGCGGGGTGGCCGGTTCTCCGGGAGGCGGAGGCGGGTGGCAGCCACGGTGTGGCGAGTCGTGGCGAGGGTGTACACCATTGGCGTTCGTGCGCGGTGCGTTCGGTGACTTCCAGGAATCTGGCGACAGGCTCGGTGGGCTGCTCGTCGCGCCAGGCGATACTCCACGGGTAGTAGGGCTGGATCTCCAGTGGCCGGTGGACCGGAAGTCCGGCTGCCGCGTATTTCGCTGCATAACTGTCGAATTCGAGAATGTAGCCGGGTGTGGTCTCGCGCTGTAGTGCGGCCAGGCAGTGACCGAAGGTGCCGGGATTTCCCAGCCAGCGCAGCGGGAGGCGGGTGTCGCGCGTGCGGATCTGGTTGCGAACTCGGCCCCGCCTACCGAGCCGAGCGTGAGGCGCGCTGGGAGGCGTTCAAGGCCGGTCGCTAGCCGTCCTGACGGTCAGTGCGCGCCTAACGGGTCGCTCGGATGGGCTGACAGCGGTGTGGTCGTCACAACCATCCAGTCGTACAAGGGAAGTGACCGAAAGGTGGTGCTGAGGGCCGGTTCATCGGCGGCGGCCCACAGTCCCAGGGTTCGCTGCCGGCCGGGCTCGGTCCGGAGCTTCCACAGCCGACGGAGGATGCCCTGGTCCGCGAGCTCACGAGCGTGGCCGGCCTCGCGCGTCTCCCGGTCCGAGATCGCATCGGTGGTGGCTCCCACCGGCGTCGTGATCGTCATTGTGGCGAGGAATTCGTTCAAGGGAGATGTCGAGGTCCGGTTGCCGGGGTCGTTGGGATGGTCCGCCAAGGGCGTCACCGTATCGGTGCGCCAGATCCGCAGCGGCATCGACGCGAGGTCGCGCTCGAGCCGGTCCGCGTCCGCGGCGGAGAACAGTCCGAGTGTGCGCCACTGGCCGGGAGCGAGCGGCGGCCGCCACAATCTCAGCAGGTGGCCTGCCGCGGCGAGTTCGCGCGCGCATTTCGCCTCGAGTCCGCGGATGTCGTCGACCGCATCCGGTGACGTGCCGGACGGAACGTGTGTCGTCATGTCGACCAGGAACTCCATAGGACCCCCTCCTCGCGCTAGACCGCTCGGGTGACACACGCACCGACCCCCCACGGTTCCGGGCACGAACGTCCCGGTCGTACGCTCGGCGCCCGGGGCGCAGCGGTCCCACCCCATCAGCGTGTTCGACTGAAGCTGTTGCCCGTGTTGGCATATAGGTGAGGTCTCCGGTATTCGGATCAGCGACGAAGCAAAATCTGAACAGCCGGAGACCTCGTGACCAGCGTAGCGGTGGCGAGGCGAGCGGACCTGACCGATGCCCGCCGAAAAGGACTTTGGTCGGACGGAATCCCGGGACGATCGATCGCATCCCCGGGTCCACCAACCATGGCCCGGAGGGCATGACTCGGCCGACAATAGGCCTTGGGGCACGTGGTTCGACGGCATGGAGGTGACCGATGGGTGCCATCGAGGCGCACGGGCTGACCAAGCGATACGGGGCGACACCGGCGCTGGACGGGCTCGATCTCGACATCGCCGCCGGCGAGGTGTACGGATTCCTGGGTCCCAACGGGGCCGGCAAGACCACCACCATCCGGCTGTTGTTGGGCCTGCACCGCCCCACCGCGGGAGACGTCCGGGTCGCCGGGCACGACGCCTGGTCCGATCCGGTTGCCGTGCATCGACAGTGTGCGTATATCGCGTCCGAGCCCACGCTGTGGCCGGGGCTCACCGGCGCGGAAACCCTGGACTATCTGGCGAATCTGCGCGGTGGCTGCGATGTGGCCTATCGGGACCGGCTGGTGCGGCGATTCGACTTCGACGACAGCAAGAAGGTTCGCGCACTGTCCAAGGGAAACCGGCAGAAGGTACAACTGATCGCGGCATTCGCCACCCGCAGCGCCCTGCTGATCCTGGACGAGCCCACCGCTGGGCTGGATCCGCTGATGGAAGCCGCTTTTCGCGACACCGTCGCCGAGGCGCGCGAACGCGGGCAGACGGTCTTTCTGTCCTCGCACGTGCTCAGCGAAGTGGAGGCGCTGTGCGATCGGATCGGAATCCTGCGCTCAGGCAAGCTCATCGACGAAGGCACCCTCGAACAGCTCCGGCATCTGTCCGCGCGGACGGTGGAGGTGAACTTCAGCGGGCCCGTCGACCTGAGCCCGCTCCGACAGCTGGACAGCGTCGGTATCACGGACTCCACCGATCACCATGTGGCCCTGCAGGTGCGCGGCGAGATGGGGCCGCTGCTGTCGGTGCTCGACCGGATGCCGGTCACCACACTCGACAGCCGGGAGCCCAGTCTGGAGGAGATCTTCCTCGTCCACTACCACAGCGGGCCGACGTCATGAGCGGCGGCGACATCCGCGCGTTCTGGATGATGACGCGTTTCCGGTTGCGCGCCAACAGGATGTCACTACTGCCGATGACCTTGCTCATGGCTGTGTTCGCGACCGTGCAGCTGCAGGCATACCAGTCGGTGTTCCCGAATGCGGCCACCCGCGCCGCGGCGCTCGCACCGTTGGTAGACAACGGCGCACTGCGCGCCCTCTACGGCTACCCGTACGACATCGCCGACCCGACCGGATGGGTGGCGTGGCGGTCCATGACCAGCATCGGCATCATCATGGCGGTGTGGGCGGTCATCATCACCACCGGTGCGCTGCGCGGTGAAGAGGATGCGGGCCGCGGCGAATTGGCGCTGGCCGCGCCGCAACCCCGGAACCGCTGGTTCGCCGCCGCGCTCACCGCAACCACGCTGGAAACGCTCACCATCGGCGTGGTGGCGATGGTGTCGCTGGCAGTCGTCGGCGTCCCCCAGCATCTGCTGGCCGTCTCGAACAGTCTGGAACTGGGCCTGCAGCTGATGCTGCCGGCGCTGCTGTTCACGGCGGTCGCTGCAGTAACCAGTCAGCTGGTGAACACGGTGCGCGCGGCACGACTGATCGCAATCGGAATTCTGGTGACCGCGTTCATCATTCGCGTGCCCGCTGATACCGGCAACGGGGTCGGGTGGCTGCGTTGGGTGACACCGCTGGGGTGGATCGAGGAACTCGCACCGCCCGCCACGCCCAGTGTGCCCGCACTCGCCCTGTCGCTGGGGGCGACGGTCCTGCTGGTACTGGCCGCACTGCCGATGCTGGCGGCCCGCGACGTCGGCCTCGGCATACTGTCCGCCCGCGACAGCCGCCCGCCCCGGCGGCTCCTGCTGGGGACGTCATGGCAGGCGGCCCTGCGCGACGAGGCGCCGCAACTGGCTATCTGGGCGCTGGCGGTAGCGTTCTACATGGGTCTGCTGGGCGCCCTGATCAAGACGGTCTTCGAACTCATGCAGCGCACACCGATGCTCGGCCGGATGTTCGGCGAACGCTTCGCGGTCGACGGCTTCGTGGCCGCCGCCTTCTCCATGACCCAGTTGATCGTCGCCCTGCTGGTGGTGACGCTGCTGGTGGCGGCCCGTGGCGAGGAATCCACCGGCCGGCTCGAACTCGTGCTCGCCATGCCCTGCTCGCGAACCGGCTGGCTCGGCGGCCGAATCCTGCTGGCGGCCACGGTCGCGCTGGCGGCGGCCACACTCGCGGCCGTGTCGATCTGGGTCGGCGCGGCGATCACCGGTGAGCGGGTCCGCGTGAACGGCCTGGCCGCAGCCGCTGCCAACACCATCCCCCTGATCGTGATCACCACCGGATTCACAGCGGCCATCCTCGCGCTCTGGCCCCGCGCTGTCGCCTTCACCTATGGCGTAGTCGCCGCCATGTATCTCTGGGACGCCCTGGGCACCGCCCTGAAGGCCCCCGAATGGTCGCTGAAGATAAGCCCCTTCCACGCCGTGCCCCGAGTCCCCCTGCAACAGTTCACCATCACTCCCGCCGCAGTCCTCACTCTCTCGGGCCTCGCCCTGATCACCCTGTCGCTGTGGGCATTCCGCCGCCGCGACCTGGTCACGGGCTGACGGCCCGCACACGAACAGCCACACCTGCTCATGTGCGGTTCGGATGTTCGGTGACCGAGCCACCGATCCGCCGCAGATACCCGGCGAGATCGGTCCCCGGCGGCGGCGCAGACGCCGCGTGGCGGAGAATCGTGGAGGGTCGATACGGCTTCAGACACAAAGACATGACCAGGCTGAACCGCCATCCGCGAACGGGATGCTCGACACCCTGTCATGGAATGACGAAAGCCGTTGCTATGCAAC
>NZ_JBHWHH010000166.1:0-16060 GCF_042732555.1 Nocardia sp. NPDC059764 | reverse complement strand
TCAGGTCGGCTACCCGTCGTCGCCTTGGTGGGCCGTTACCCCACCAACAAGCTGATAGGCCGCGGGCCCATCTCGCACCAGTAAACCTTTCCAACCCAGACCATGCAGTCCAGGCTCATATCCGGTATTAGACCCAGTTTCCCAGGCTTATCCCAGAGTGCGAGGCAGATCACCCACGTGTTACTCACCCGTTCGCCGCTCGTGTACCCCGAAGGGCCTTACCGCTCGACTTGCATGTGTTAAGCACGCCGCTAGCGTTCGTCCTGAGCCAGGATCAAACTCTCCGTTGAAGACTCTAGAATCACCCGAAGGCGAATCAGAAGTATCTCGAACCAGAGTCCGAAAACCTAGCAATCGTCGGCTGGAAAATTAGCCGACTTAAATGTCCAACCACCCTCATGGGGGTGAGAATGATTGGAACCAAATAAAATATTTGGCACTGACATTCATCGACACACTATTGAGTTCTCAAAGAACACACGCACATGTCAGTCGATCTGAAATTCATCAGATTCCCTAACGAGGCAACTTTTCCAGCCTAGTCATGGAACCTGACTGATGTCAAGAACTTTTTTTCTGACTGGAAGGTGTTCATGTCCGGCGCCCCTCGTCCAACCTCGTTTCCGTTTCCGATTTTCAGCCTCTGAGCTGGGCGTTTCGGTCCCGGTCGGTGTCCGTGTCGCTCTGACTTGGACTAAGTTACGCGGCGGATAACGCCAGGTCAAATCCGCTGGTCACCGGGACGTTTGCGCAGGTGAACGGGCTGCGGATCAGGCGAATCGGGGGCCTGAGCCACCGGCTTGTGACTCAGGTCATTTCGATCTTGTTCGCCTATCGAGGATCGAGTCAGGCGTCCGCGCGGCGCACGCCGGCGAAGTTCTTCTTGCCGCGACGCAGCACCAGCCAGCGTCCGTGCAGGTAGTCGGCCTCGGCGGGGACCCACTCGGGGTCGGCGATCTTCTCGTTGTTGACCGACGCGCCACCCTCGTTGACCGCGCGACGGGCCGCGCTGCGGCCCTCGCACAGACCGGAGTCGACCAGCAGATCGACGATGGTCGAGGTAGGGGTGGCCTCGGCGAGCTTGCCGTCCACCGCGGATTCGGCCAGCGCCGCCGACAGCGTGGACTCGTCGAGTTCGCGCAGGTCGCCGCGACCGAACAGGGCCTGGCTGGCGAGCTGCACCGCGCGGGTGTTCTCCTCACCGTGCACCAGCGTAGTCATCTCCGCGGCCAGGCGCTTCTGCGCCTCGCGGGCGAAGGGCCGCTCGGCGGTGGCCTTCTCCAGTTCGTCGAGTTCCTCGCGGGACAGGAAGGTGAACCAGCGCAGGTAGCGGACCACGTCGGCGTCGGCGGTGTTCACGAAGTACTGGTACCAGGCGTACGGGCTGGTCATCTCCGGGTCCAGCCACAGGCTGCCGCCACCGGTGGACTTACCGAACTTCTTGCCGTCGGCCGAGGTGACCAGCGGGACGGTGAGCGCGTGCACGTGCTCGCCGTCGACGCGGCGGTTGAGCTCGACGCCCGCGATGATGTTGCCCCACTGATCGGAGCCGCCGACCTGCAGCGTGCAGCCGTACTCGCGGCGCAGCTGCAGGAAGTCGTTGGCCTGCAGGAGCATGTAGCTGAACTCGGTGTAGGACATGCCGTCCGACTCCAGGCGGCGCTTGACCGTGTCGCGGGCCAGCATGACGTTCACCGAGAAGTGCTTGCCGATGTCGCGCAGGAACGAGACCGTGCTGAGGGGGCCGGTCCAGTCCATATTGTTGGCGATGATCGCCGCGTTGTCGCCGCCGTCCAGATCGACGAAGCGTTCCAGCTGGGCGCGGATGCGGCCCGCCCACTCGGCCACGGTGTCGGTGGAGTTCATGGTGCGCTCGCCGACATCGCGGGGATCGCCGATCAGCCCGGTCGCGCCGCCGGCCAGCACCACCGGGCGGTGGCCCGCGCGCTGGAAGCGCTTGAGCGCCAGCAGCGGGACCAGGTGGCCGGCGTGCAGGCTGGCCGCGGTCGGGTCGAACCCGGCATAGAGGGTGATCGGGCCCTTGGCCGTGGCCGCGCGCAGGGCGTCCAGATCGGTGGACTGCGCGATCAGTCCGCGCCAGGTCAGTTCATCAATGATGTCGCCGCTCACGGATTCCATCTTTCCATTCCGCCTCCCCGCGACTTTTTCGCCCGGCTCGGGAGCCGTCACGGGCCCCACATGCGGAGATGGCGTTGGGAGCCGAACCGATCTTGGACGTACCTGACGAGCGACTCCGGGCGGAACGGAATCAGTCGTCACCTGACATACGAAAACCCGCCGCCGCGTGTGAGCGGAGACGGGTTCGGGGGGCCGTGCGATCGAGTAGGTCACTTCGCGAAGTCGGTGAAGGTGGCGAAGGAGGCGCGGCGCTCGTAGGCGATCCAGGCGAAGACACCGACCAGGACCAGCGGGAAGATGGCCAGGCTCGGCGCGCCGAGCAGGAAGGCCTGGGTGGCGGCGGCGCACACCATGGTGATGGACAGGCCCGCGGCGGCCGGGCCGGACAGGCGGGGGATCATCAGGCCCAGGCCGCCGGAGACCTCGACCAGGCCGGTGAGGTAGCGGAACCAGTCGCCCCAGCCGATCTCGTTGTAGATGCGCACGGCGTCGGCCTGGCCCACGAACTTCGGCAGGCCGGAGGCGATGATGAAGAAGAGGCCGAGGACGATCTGCAGGGTCCACAGCACGCGGTTGCGGAGCTTGCTCGGGGCGGCGACGGTGATGGTCGGGGTGGCTGCGATGGTGGTCATGTCGAATGTCCTTCCGGGGCTTGTCGGTTCGGTTTCGAACCGCTTGCTGGATAGGACGGGGGCCGTCGCGAAAACTCATCGCGGTCCCGAAAGTTTTTTTCCCGCGCAGGTCAGGCTAGGTGTCGAAGGCTGCTTTGAGGGCGCTGAGGTGCACTCGGCCGGCGGTGGCGGCGGCTTCGGGGTCGCGGGCGCGGATGGCGTCGTAGAGGTCTTCGTGCGCATCGTGGTCGGACTGGGGTGCGCGCATGGGGCGGATGCGCAGCATGTCGATCATGGCGTGGCGCGAGCGCGGGACGAAGGCGTTGAACAGTTCGAGCAGGATGTCATTGTGGGCGGCGGCGACCACGGTGCGGTGGAAGGCGGTGTCGGCGTCGACCAATCCCTCGACGGTGTCGCCGCTTTCGGCGCGGGCGGCCAGGGCGCGCAGCATGGCGCGCAAGTCGGCGGGGGTGCGGCGGCGGGCGGCGAGGGCGGCGCCCTCGGCCTCGATGGCGATGCGGGCCTCGATGACGGTGACGATATCGCTGCGGCGCAGCACGGTGTCCCAGTCCTCGGCGGTGTCCAAGGCGGTGACGAAAACGCCCGCACCCTGGCGGCTTTCGAGCACCCCGCGACCGGCGAGTTCGCGGATGGCCTCGCGCAGGGTGGAGCGGCCGACGCCGAGCTGAGCGGCGAGGGTGGTCTCGCCGGGCAGTTTGTGGCCCAGCTGCCACTCCCCCGCACGGATCCGGGTGAGCAGCACTTCGGCGGCTTGCGCGGCGAGCGGATGCCTCTGGACCTGCGCCACTTGTCACCGTCCTCTCTACTTGTCTGAGGAGTTGTTTCCCTCTAGTCTAGTCCACATGCTGACCGGTGCCCTGCTTCTCCTTCGCTGCCGCGACGGGGTCTGATCGACCGGCACCCCGTCAGCGGGCTCGCGGTGCTGCGCCGGTCACCTCCTCCGACGCGAAAGCGAATGCCCCGTGAGCACTCCCCCGATCTGGAATCTTCAGCAGCCCTCCGCCATGCCGTCGCATCGGTATCGCGATGTGTACCAGCGTGTTTCGGTGCCGCTGACCGAACGCGACTGGCCGTCCAACCGGATCACCGAAGCCCCACTGTGGGTGCCGGTGGATCTGCGCGACGGCAATCAGGCGCTGGCCGAGCCGATGGATCCCGTCCGCAAGCGCCGGTTCTTCGAACTGCTGGTGGCCATGGGCTACAAGGAGATCGAGGTCGGGTATCCCAGCGCCTCGCAGACCGACTTCGATTTCGTGCGGCTGATCGGCAGCGAGCGGCTGGCTCCCGACGACGTCACCATCGTCGTCTTCACTCCCGCGCGCCGCGATCTGATCGAGCGGACCGTCGAATCGGTGCGCGGCATCCCCAATCACGTGGTGATCCACCTGTACACCGCCACCGCGCCGACCTGGCGGAACGTGGTGCTGGGCAAGACCCGCGACGAACTGGCCGAGTTGATCGCCACCGGTGGGCGCGACGTCCTGGAGCTGGCCGGCGATATGCCGAATGTCCGCTTCCAGTTCTCCCCCGAGGTATTCATGCTGACCGAGCCGGACTTCGTGCTCGACGTCTGCGACCGCATGACCACGCTGTGGGACGCCACCCCCGAGCGGCCGGTGACGCTGAACCTGCCCGCGACGGTCGAGGTGGCGACGCCGAACGTGTACGCCGACCAGATCGAGTACATGCACCGGAATCTGGCGCGGCGCGAGGCGGTGATCCTGTCGGTGCATCCGCACAACGACCGCGGCACCGGCATCGCGTGCGCGGAGTTGGCGGTCCTGGCCGGGGCGCAGCGGGTGGAGGGGTGCGTATTCGGCAATGGCGAGCGCACCGGCAATGTGGATCTGGCGACGCTGGCGTTGAATCTGCACGCGCAGGGCGTGAATCCGATGATCGACTTCTCCGATATCGACGAGGTGCGCCGCACCGTCGAGTACTGCACCGGGCTGCCGGTCCACGACCGGCAGCCGTACGCCGGGGATCTGGTGTACACCGCCTATTCGGGCACCCACCAGGACGCCATCCGGAAGGGCTTCGCCGAACATCGGGAGCGGGCGGCGCGGCTGGGTGCGCCGGAACGCGAAATCGCTTGGGAGGTGCCGTATCTGCCGATCGATCCGGCGGATGTGGGCCGTTCCTACGATGCGGTGATCCGGGTGAATTCGCAGTCCGGCAAGGGCGGGATCGCGTATCTGCTGGAGTCGGAGTACGGGCTGGAGTTGCCGCGCCGCCTGCAGATCGATTTCGCGCACCACGTCCAGCGCCACACCGATCGGACCGGGACGGAGGTGTCGGCGCGGACGCTGTGGGAGCTGTTCGAGACCGTCTACGCGGGCGCGATCGTGGCGACCACACCCGGTATCCCCGCCGACGCGACGGTCGAGGAGGCGGTGGAACTGCTGGGCCGCCACGGCTATTCGGTCGAGGTGCTGTCCATGACCCACCAGACCGTGGACCGGGCGGGGTCGGCTCCGGCCGTCACCTACCTGGAGTACCGCACCGCCGAGGGCCCGGCCTGGGCATTCGGTTCGGGTGAGACGGCGGCGCGCGCGACGATCGCGGCCCTGGTGGCCGCGGCCGGGTCGCGCAGCGCGGTGCTCATCCAGGCAGCGCGGGGCTCATCGAGCCTGGGCGCCCAGTAATCGCTCCAGCTCGGTGACCCGGGCCTCCAGATCCGCGATGCGCCGGCGCAGATCGGATTCGGGGGCCTGGGTGGGACCGGCGAGCGGTCCGTCGGCGACGCGGGAAATGCGGGTGCGGATGTCGGCGGGTTCGGCGCCCAGGCTGATCAGGATCTGCGGGGCGATGCCGTCGCCCTCCTCGATCAAGGCGAGCAGGATGTGCTCGGGCCCGATGTAGTTGTGCCGCAGCCGCATCGCCTCGCGCAGTGATCCCTCGAGGACCTTCTTGGAGCGCGGGGTGAAGGGCACGTGCCCGCTGGGCGGTTTCGGCTCGTGTTCGCCGACCGCCTGCCGGATGCGTTCGCGCACGCTGGAGACGTCGAGGCCGAGGTCGCCGAGCACGCGGGCGGCGACCGGGTCGTCGCCGGCGAGGACGCCGAGCAGCAGGTGCTCGGTGCCGATCCAGTCGTGCCCGAGCGCTCGGGCTTCCTCCTGGGCGAGCACGATGGCGCGGCGGGACGCATCGGTGAACCGTTCGAACATGGGGCTTCCACCTAGGGGTGAGCTGTCGATCAATCCACCGTAGTCCTCCGGGCCGCCGTACCGATACGGGCTCGGCCCGAGAGCACGGTCTAGGCGGATCGGTCCATTTTGGGGGCGCGTGGGCTGCGCCGGTAGGCCGACACCGCCGGGGAGTCCGGCAGCCACAGTCGCCATGGGCGGTCGGCGGCCAGGCTGACCCCGACCCGGGGTCCCACCGAAACGGCGGCGGGATCGGTGATTTCGGGTCCCAGTTCCAGCCGGATCTGCGCGTCCGGATCGAACAGGCGGGTTCCGTAGTCGTCCAGCCCGATTCCGAGGGCGCTGCCGACATTGCCGGGCCCGCGGGCCAGATCGGCGTCGGTCCTGGCGGCGGGGCGGCGACCGCGTGCGACCTCGTGGCCCTCGATGACCTCTCCCGCGCGGACGAGCACCGCGCTGGCCGTGCCGTCAGGCCCGCTGACGACATTCACGCAGGTGTGCATGCCGTAACTGAAGTAGACGTACAGCACCCCGGGCGGCCCGAACATGACCGCATTGCGGGGAGTCCGGCCCCGCCCCGAGTGCGCCGCCGGATCGTGCCAGGGCCCGGCGGGATCCCCGCCGTAGGCCTCGACCTCCACGATGCGCAGGGCCACCGGGCCGGATCGCAGGACCCCGCCGAGCAGTCGCCGCGCCGCACGCAGCGGTTCGACGGCAAGCTCTTCGGCACTCACGGCGGATCATTCTTCCGCACGGTCGTCCCGGGCGCGGTGCCGGGACGACCGTGCGAGCTACCCGCGAGTGCCGCGCGCTAGAGCCATTCGGCGACGCCGTGGTGACCCGAGCAGGTGCCGCGGCGGTGCTGGCTGAAGCTGTAGGTGCCGTCCTTGCAGCGGGCGGTGGCCCCGTCGGGGACGGTGGCCGACTGTTCTGGACGGTGCACGCAGGCGCCGTCGGAGTTCTCGTATTCGCTTGCGGCGCAGGCGGCGTGGAGGACCGGCGCGGCGACCGCCGGTCCAGCGAGCACGGTGCCCGCGCCGAGGAAGGCCGCGGCGGCCCAGGGCAGAATGTGACGCGCCACGCGGCGCGTTGTCCAACCGTTCACTACGAAATCCCTTGCACAAGAGCGTTTTCGACACGGGGGCGGTTGCCCCCGACGAGCGTCGAATAGTACGGGACCCGCGCGGCGGTACGGACGGGTCCTTCATTCGCCTACCGATCCGGCGGCCGATTCGCCGGTGCCGACCGGCCGCTGGATACCGGCCAGTTTGTCGGGGTTTACCTGGAAACGAATGTTCTCGATGTGGCCGTCGCGGATGTCGTAGCTGAGGGCGCCGACGCGGAAGTCACCGAGCAGGACCATGACGCCGAGTTCACCGTTGAGGTGGGCGGATTCGAGACGGACGCCGGTGAGGACCGGTTTGGCCAGGACGCCCAGGATCCAGCGGGCCACGTGGTCGGGGCCGTGCAGGGGGCGGCGGGCGGCGGTGACCTTGCCGCCGCCATCGTTCCAGAGGGTGACGTCGGGGGCGAGAAGCTCCATGAGGGCGTTGACGTCGCCGCCGTGCGCGGCGGCCAGGAACTTGTCGGTGATGTCGGAGCGGGTGGCGAGGTCGGTGTCGAAACGCGGCCGGCGCGAATGGACGTGGGAGCGGGCGCGATGGGAGATCTGCCGGACCGTGGCCTCGGGGCGGTCCAGGAAGCCCGCGATCTCGGCGTGCGAGTAGCCGAACACCTCGCGCAGCACGAAGACCGCGCGTTCGACGGGGCTGAGGGTTTCGAGGACGACGAGCATGGCGGTGGAGACCGTATCGGCCATATCGGTCTCCTCGGCGGCATCGGCGGTAGTCGTGAGCAGGGGTTCGGGCAGCCACGGGCCGACGTAGGTCTCGCGGGTGGCGCGGGCGGAGGTGAGGCGGTTGAGGGCCAGGTTGGTGACGGTCCGGACCAGGTAGGCCTTGGGGTGGGTGACCGAATCCCGGTCCACCTCATGCCATTTGATCCATGCGTCCTGCAGAACGTCCTCGGCGTCGGTCACGGTGCCCAGCATCTGGTACGCGGTGCCGAACAGCAGCCGGCGGTGCGCGACGAAGGGGTCGATCGGATCGTCCTGCATGGACACATACCTACCTCATGCCAGGCCGCGGGTCGCGCGACCGCCATTGCTGAGCTGCGCGCTGACGGTCATGTGCTTGCTCATCTTGTAGCTGGGCACCGGGCTGGCGCTGACCATCTCCTTGTAGGCGACGGCGGCGCGGCCCTTCAGGTACCAGCGGCGCGGGGTGTCGTCGGCATTGGTGAACTGGATGACGGCGTCGCGGCGGCCCAGGCTGACCGGCTGGTGCACGTAGCCGAAACGGAAGGGCTTCACGGTCTTTCCGCGCAGGCGGCGCGCGACGGCGTCGGCGGTGTACGCGCCGGTGGGGATGCCGCTCTGGCAGGTGCCGTGCAGGACGCCGAAGGGCATGCGGATCGCGGCGGCGTCGCCGATGGGCAGGATATCGGGGTGCGAGATCGACCGCAGGGTGGTGTCGGTGAGGATCAGGCCGCGGTCGTCGACGGCGATGCCGGCCTGCTCGGCCAGCGGCGACACGCGCACGCCCGCGGTCCACAGGGTCAGGTCCGAGGCGAGGAGTTCGCCGGTGGTCAGGCGGACGGCGTCGGGCAGCACCTTGGCGACCTGGACGCCGGTGTGGCGGACGATGCCGAGGCGGTCGAGAGCGCGGTTCAGGTGGGCGCGGGCCTTGTCGCCCATCATGCTTCCGGGCTCGGCGGCGCTGACCAGGGTGACGGTCAGGCCCGGGTGGGCCTCGGCGATCTCGGTGGCGGCTTCGATGCCGGTCAGGCCGCCGCCGACCACGGTGACGGTGCCGGCGGTCGCGGCGATCTCGGTGAGGCGCTGCGCGAAGCGGCGGGCTCGGCGGGGGTCGTTGAGGGTCCAGGCGTGGTCGTCGGCGCCGGGGACGGTCGAGGTGTCGGTGTTGCTGCCCAGCGCGTAGATCAGGGTGTCGTAGCGCAGTTCTTCGCCGTCGTCGAGGGTGACGACGCGGGCGGCGGGGTCGATCGCGACGGCGGCGCCGCGGCGGAAGGCCACGCCCGATCCGGCCAGCACGTCGGGGATGCGGTGGTCGGCCAGTTCCTGTCCGGCGGCGACCTGGTGCATGCGCAGGCGCTCGGTGAAACGGTCCGAGGGGTTCACCAGGGTGATGCGGACCTCGAGCTTGCGGGTGCGGCGGGCGAGGCGGGCCGCGGCCATCATGCCGGTGTAGCCCGCGCCGAGGATGACGATCTCGTGGGTTGTGGTGGTGGCGTTCATGATCGGCTCCGTGGGTTCGTTCCTGCTGGGTCGGCTATGGGACAGGACAGCCCCCGCGAACGTGACAATCGAGCGATGTGACGTGGGTCACCACGGAACATTCGGGTCCGGCGACCGGTTGGGAGAGGGGATGGCCGGGCCCCCGGCCTGCGACAGCAGCGTCGGAGTGAGGTGCGATGGCCGTACAGGTCGAGATCTGGACCGATATCAACTGCCCGTTCTGCTACCTGGGCAAGCGGCGATTCGAGGAGGCGCTCGACGCCTTTCCCCACAAGGACGCCGTGACGGTGGTGCACCGGTCCTTCGAACTGGACCCGACGCTGCCCCAGGATCACAGCGACGCGGTGGTCCCGCACATCGCCGAGAAGTACGGCATCAGCGAGGCGCAGGCCGCCGCCAACGAGCGCGGCCTCGGGGCGCAGGCCGAGGCGGCCGGGCTGACCTATGTCACCTCGGGCCGCGATTTCGGCAACAGCTTCGACATGCACCGGCTGCTGCACTTCGCGTTGGAGCAGGGCCGTCAGGAACAGATGCTGGACGCCCTGTACGCGGCCAATTTCGCCGAGGAGCGGGCGCTGTTCGGCGATACCGAGCGGCTGGTCGAGGTGGCCGTGTCGGCCGGATTCGACGAGACGGCGGTGCGGGCGGTGCTCGCCGATCCCGACGCCTACACGGACGCGGTGCGCGCCGACGAGGCCGAGGCGGCGCGGCTCGGGGCCCGCGGCGTGCCGTTCTTCGTGCTGGACCGCAAGTACGGGGTGTCGGGCGCGCAGCCGCCGGAGGTGTTCGCGCAGGCGCTGGAGCAGGCCTGGAGCGATCACGCGCCCGAGCCGGCCATGGTCGCGGACGGTGACGCCTGTGGACCCGACGGTTGCGCTGTGCCGCAGCGGGATTGAGCCGATCGCCGCGGCGGGGAGCGTCAGCGCCCGTTGCCGCGGTGCATCCGGAAGCCGACCGCGTCCACCGTCGGAATGTAGGCGCTGCGCTCGCCGGAGCGCAGGCGCAGGACGTCGTCGGCGATGACGAAGCCGTAGGCGACGAATACCAGCAGCACCAACTGCCCCCACGCCATCCAGGCGATGCCCAGCGGCGTGGTGGCCAGTACGGCGACCGCACCGACCAGCCGCAGCCAAGCCCGGGGAATGCGCAGCGCCAGCCGGAACAGGGCCTGGCCGACGAAGAACACGGCGACGCCGCCCGAAAGGGCCAGGGCCGCGGCGGTACTCGCGGGTTCGTTGCCGTGCGCGATGGTCATCGAGATGCCCGCGGCGGTCAGGATGATGCCGAGGATCAGCACGAACAGCGAATAGCCGTAGGCGTAGACGGCCGGGCGGATGCGAGCCGGGCCGGGCAGCTCGTGCAGGGCGTGTTCGCCGCGTTCGTCGTCGAAGCCGAAGTAGGCCCACCACAGCACATAGCCGAGGGTGAGGCCGAGGCCGGCGGTCGCGACCAGGCCGACGGTGAGGTCCATGCCGGTCAGGTTCGCGCCGATGGCGATGACGGATTCGCCCAGCGCGATGATCACGACCAGGCCGTGCCGTTCGCAGAAGTGGCTGGGGCGCACCGCGAATCCCTCGGTGCGGATCAGATACGGCGATACCACCTGGATCACGACGGCGACCATCCAGAGCACGGTCCGCAGTCCCCCGTGGGTGATGCCGCCCGCCAGCACCAGCAGCGCGGACAGGCCGTTGAGCGGCGCCAGCCGCCACATCGCGGAGCTGGCCCCCTGGCCGCCGGAGGTCGCGAACATGACGCTGTGCACCGTGTTCACCAGCAGGTATCCGAGTCCGAACGCCAGCCCGGAGCCACCGAACGCGCTCGGGATGGCGATCGCGATGACGAAGAACCCGAACATGCCCAGCAGCAGGAAGGTGCGCCGGGAGGAGCTGTTCGGCGCGACCTCGTTGGTGAGGAACACGTACCCGCTGTACATCCACCAGATCAGGGCGAACATCAGTGCCACGTGCCCGAGTTCGGCCCAGCCCGGGTGATGGGTGAAGGCGTGGGTGAGCTGGGTGATGGTGAAGACGAACACGAGGTCGAAGAACAGTTCCAGGGTCGAGGCCCGGACCTGTCCCCCTTCGGCCTCGAGCTCGCGCGCCGAACCGGACATTTCGCTGGTCACGTGCAGATCGTAGAGCCGCCCCGCCGCATTTGCCGCGCCCACAGCCGCCCGGCGTGAGCCCGTCGGGATGACGAAACCATGACGCGTGCGGTGAAATAGCCGCGACCAGGTGGTTTCGGTTCGGCGGCCACCTAGGGTGGAGTGCGGGGTGGCAGGTCGAGCGGGAGTTGTGAGGCGATGCGGATTCTGGTGGCGGACGACGATCCCGTGGTGCGGGAGGTGGTGCGGCGGTATCTGGAGCGGGATGGGCTCGAGGTGGTGGAGACCGCGGACGGGACGGCCACCGCGGCGGCGTTGGCGCGCGACGACGTCGATCTGGCGGTGCTGGATGTGATGATGCCGGGGCCCGACGGGATCGAGTTGACGCGGGCGGTGCGGGCGGGGGCGCGTCCGGAGCTGCCGATCATCTTGTTGACCGCGCTCGGGGAGGAGGACGACCGGGTGATCGGATTGCAGGCGGGCGCCGATGATTACGTGACCAAGCCGTTCAGTCCGCGGGAGCTGGCGTTGCGGGTGGCGTCGGTGCTGCGGCGGTCGCATCCGCAGCCGGTGGCCGAGGAGGTGTTGCGTGGTGACGGGGTGGAGCTGGGTCGGGCGGCGCGAACGGTGACCGTGGGCGGGGCGTCCGTCGAGCTGACCGCACGCGAATTCGATCTGCTGGCTTTCCTGCTCGCGCATCAGCGGCGGGTGTTCAGCCGCCAGGAGCTCCTCGCGGAGGTGTGGGGCTGGAACTTCGGGGATCTGTCGACGGTCACCGTGCACGTCAAGCGGTTGCGGGCCAAGCTGGGCGCCGCGCATCGCATCGAGACGGTGTGGGGCCGCGGATACGCCTGGGGCCGAGCCGATCTCGGCGCGGAGGCCGGCGATGCCGACTGATACGCCCGGCCTGATCGGGTACGCGCTGGCGGGCACGCTGCCGGTGGTGGTGATCGGCGCGCTGCTGCTGCGCTACACCCGCGGTCGCGCCATGACCACGAGTATGGCCGTGCTGGTGCTGATTCCGACGCTGGCCACCCTGTGCGGCGTCGTCGCGGTGAGCGGTCTGATGTTCGGCGCCGAATTCGAGCGCACCGCCGTGGTGCTGGCGGTGGTCACCGCGGTGACCGTGCCGGCGGCGATCCTGCTGGGCCACGAGCAGGCCCGCGCCACGGTGTGGGAGCGCGAGATGCTGGAGCAGGAGCGGGCCGCCGAACGGTCGCGGCGCGAGCTGGTGGCCTGGGTCAGCCATGATCTGCGGACGCCGCTGGCGGGGATCCGCGCCATGGGTGAGGCGCTCGAGGACGGGGTGGTGACGCGGCCGGAGGAGGTGCGCCGGTACGCGGATCAGATCGTGCGCGAGACGAATCGGCTCTCGTCCATGGTGGACGACCTGTTCGAGATGTCGAAGATCAACGCCGGGGCGCTGCAATTGCACTTGGAGCCGGTGGATCTGCGCGAGGTGATCGACGAGGTGCTGGCGACCAATCAGCCCACCGCCGCCCGCGCCGGAATCACCTTGTCCGCCACCCAGCCCGCCGACAAGCTGCTGGTGGCGGGCAGTGAACGGGCGCTGGGGCGGGTGCTGACCAATCTGGTGGCCAATGCCATCGCGCACACCCCGCCCGGCGGGCGCATCGACATGTCGGCGGGCGCGGCCGACGGGCAGGCGTGGGCGCGGGTCGACGACACCGGGCCGGGCATTTCCGAGACCGATCTGCCACGCATCTTCGAGGTCGCCTATCGCGGCAGTTCCGCCCGCTCCCCCGGCGCCGCCGAATTGGGCAGCAGCAGCGGGATGGGGCTGGCCATCGCGGCCGGGCTGGTGGCCGCGCACCACGGGGACATCACGGCGCGGAACCGTCCGGAGGGGGCGCGATTCGAGATCCGGTTGCCGCTGCTGGAGTCCGCCGGGCGGCGGTGAGCAGGCAGGCGGCGGCCACCGCCCAGATCACGGTCAGCGAGATCAGCAGGCCGACGGTGTAATTCCGGTCCAGGATGGTGTCGTTGCCGGGGACCGCGCCCTCACGGCCGAGGACCGGGATCGCGAGCAGGATCAGGGCGAGGCTGACGAACGCGCCGACGGTGAAGACGGGCCACCAGCGGGCGGGGAGCACGGAGTGGCCGAGGGTGCCCGCGAGGGCGGCGACCGGGCCGAAGATCAGGTTCTCGGCCAGGATCGCGCCGACGAACCACAGCGCGATCGATCGCAGGTCGGTGGTGCTCATTGTCAGCAGCAGGTCCACACCGTAGGCGGCACAGCCGATTCCGAACGCGCCCAGCAGGATTCGAATGGCTGTCATGCGATTTCCTCGATGGTCTTCAGCCATTTGGTCTGCAGTACGCCCGGCCGGTTCGGGGCGATGAGTCGGCAGGGGTAACCGTGGTCGAGGGACAGATCCTCGCCGTTGAGACGCAGTGCGATCAAGGTGGCTGCATCCACGACGTGGGTGTGCGGCAGCACGGAGGACCCGTAGATCCCGGTGGTCTCCAGCGACACGAAACGCACATCGCCGCCGCCGTATTCACCGGCCCGGGCCAGCAGGTCGCGCAGGCGTACGCCAGACCAGCGGCCCTGGGCGCTCCAGCCCTCGACGCAGGCGATGGGTAGCGCGCTGTCGTACTGCGGCAGGGCTTCGAGCTCGGCGCGGGAGAAGACGCTTTCCCGGCCACCGACTTTGACGGTCAGGGCGTACTGCGGCGAGCGAGCCGTCTCGGTGACGGCCGCCGCCGCTGCCGTCCTGTTGATCGGAATTCCCTGCGGTCCTTCGCCACTGCGCGGGGCCAGCAGCGACGTCCAGCGCAGGAACGGAACCGATTGCCCGACCACCGCGATACCGGTCACCACCGCGCCCAGCCCGGCCGCCGCCAAGACGGTTCGGCGCGAAATACCGTGGGGTACTTCTTCATCAATGGGCTCGTCGACAGGTCTCGACAGGGCCTGACGCACGACGGGAAGCTTGACCGCCAAGTGCACAGCGACAGCCCCGAAGGCCACGTAGGCCATGGCGTGATGCGTGGTGGTGAAGAAGAACTTCCACGGGTAGTACTGCGCGGTATTGAACAGGCCCGTCACGATCTGGAACAGCACCGCGCCGATCAGCACCGCCACCGACAACCGCTCCAGCGCCTCCGGGAGTCCGCGCCGCAGCGACGGTTTGATGAAGAACCGCGGATACACCGACCACAGTTTCACCAACAGCAGCGGAATCATCATGACCCCGACCGTGACGTGTGTGCCCTGGGTGAGCCGATACAGCCACACCGGGTGGGCGGGCCACCAGAACCAGTCGGGCGGATGCTGGATCAGGTGGCTGATCAGCCCCGTCACGAACAGGATGGTGACTCCGGCCCCGAGCGCCAGACCTGTTCGCGCGGCCACGGCCGTCGAGCGGCCCGGACTCCACCGGCGGGAAAGCCCCTCCGGCAGGAGCAGTTCGGGCCGCTCGATCGGGTCGGGACCGGCGTCCGCGGCTTCGGTGGGCCGGCTCGGCGACACCGCGGGCTCCTTTCGAGAAGTGAAATATCAGAGTGGGACGGGCATTTTCGCGGTCACCAACTCGGTGACGGCGCGAGCGAAGCGGCCCCGGGACACCGCCGCTACCGAGACGGCGTCGGCGTAGGTGTCGACGTCGGTGAGCGTGGGCAGCGCGTGCACCCGTAATCCGCTGTGCCGCAGGGCCGTCGCGGTGAGCTCGCCGGTGCGGTCGGTCGACATGGGGATGTCGGCGAGCAGGTGCGCGGCTCGCGGACTGGACAGGCCCAGCGCCCACCAGCCGCCGTCGGTGGCCGGTCCGAGCACGGTGTCGCCGGTGGCGACCAGGCGGGCGGCCGAACGGGCGAGCAGGACCGGGTCGGCCTGCGGGGTGTCCATGCCGATCTGCAGCACCGGGACACCGAACTCGGCGGCGTCGACGTGGGCGTGGGCGAGGCGCTCGCCGAAGCTGTCGCCGCGCTGCGGGATCACGGTCACCTCGCGCAGGGCGGCGTTCAATTCGACCGAGCGCTCCGCCCGGTCCAGGTCGCCGGTCCAGGCGACGACGGGGTGGCGGATACCGCTCTCGCGCACCGCGTCCAGGGTGTCGAGCAGGGCGCAGGCCGCCAGGTAGGCGGCGTCGACCGGCGAGAACTGCGGGGTGAGACGGGTTTTGACGAAGCCCGGAATGGGCGATTTGGCCATGATGAGCAGAGCGGCGGGAACGGTGTCGTCGAGCGGGGCGTGGTCTATCTCGGTGGTCATCGCACACTCCAGAAGTCACGGGCGGCCCGCAAGGTGCCGCGCCAGGAACCGGAGACCTTGGACTCGCCGTGAGTCCGCGGCCGATAGGTGATGTCGCGCTCCAGCACCAGCCAGCCCGCACGGGCCGCGCCGGTGAGCAACGCCAGCGGATATCCGGACCGGGCGTGCAGGTGGCCGAGCGCCTGCAATCGGTCGCGGCGGGTGACGCGCATGGCGGCGATATCGTGCACCGGCAGGCCGTACCGGCGACGCAGCCGGAAAGCGAAGGCCCAGTTGCCGATTCGCGCATGCACCGGCAGCGCGCCGGGGACGGCGCGGCGACGGCCGACCACCATGTCGACGTCGGGGCCGAATTCGGCCACCAGCCGGGGTAGTTCGCCGGGGTCGAGGGAGCCGTGGCCGGCGAGGACGGCGACCACTTCGGTGGGGGGGGGCTCGACCCCCGCGGGGGCCGGGCGGGCCTATACCGGCGTCGCTTAGGGG